>NZ_BAAGZJ010000014.1:0-112625 GCF_054778635.1 Nocardiopsis nanhaiensis | reverse complement strand
GCAGCGCGAAACACCGGGGCGGTCTCGAGTGGTACCGGTGTGTGGTGAACCCCCTAGTTGGAGTCAAAAACGAGGGTGACCGTGACTCCAGGAAGGGGGTTGGGCTGGCTCCGGGTCCCCGTCCGGGGCCTCCCCCTTGTTGTTGCGGTTGCGGTGGGAGGGACGACCCTGCCAGATGGAGGCCTCCGGGTTGGTCTCCCTCCGGTACTTGAGCCGGTTGTGGTCCGAGCAGAGTGGCTGAATGTTGTCCGCGCTGGTGGACCCTCCGGCCGAGAAGCTGATCTTGTGGTCGGCCTCCGACCCGCTGGCCGGGAAGTTGCAGCCCTGGTACCAGGCGCAGGTGGTGTGACCGAACATCCCCGCATCCCGCAGAGCACCCGTGGCATCGCGCTGGGTACGGCCCACGTCCAACACCCGGTCACCCTTGGGGGAGGTGATCATCCGACGCAGCACACTGTTGGGGGCCAGGGCACGGACCGCGGCCATGGAGACCACCTGCCCATCCTGCGTCACCGCAGGCCCCGCACCCGTAGCCGGGCCGTCTTCGCCCTGGAGGCCGAGGAAGGTGGGCAGGGGCACCATGATGTTGATCATCGCCACCGCAGCACGCTTGCGACCCTGACCGCCCTTGCCGCCCTTGCCGTCTTCGGCCTGCCCCTCGGCACCCCCGGCGCTCTCGGTGGGGTTCTGGGCGGACCGGACCAGGTTCATGAACGCGTCATACATCCGCTCCGAAGCCGACACGTGCAGCCTCTCAGGGTCATACTCCACCTCGTGGGCCTTGAGCACGCACTGGAACTCCTCGGCGTGCTCACCCGGACCCCAGGCCTCGAACAGGTGAGTGCCATCAAAGGTGCGCACCACACGCGCACCACGGGCGTCGAAGGCGGCCTGGTACTGCTCCTCCACCACCGCCGGGTTGTACTGGGCCAGCAGCTCCCGGCCCAGCCGGGCGATGTCGGAGGTCGACATCGACGGCTCCCTGGCCTTGGAAGCCAAAATCCCGGCCTCCATCATCCGCCGGAAGAGGCCAGCATCCGGGTAGCGGCCGGTGTTGCGCGCCCCCACCGCCTTATCGGCGGCCTTGCACACCGCCACCGCTTCACCGATGGACAGCAACCCAGAGTCCAGGCCTTCGCGGGTGGCGGGCAACTCCTGAGCAAAGAGCCGGCGGGCCAGCTCGGCGCGCCCGTTGGCCTCAACGGGGGCCATACCCACCGAGTGGATCAGCCAGTTCTGCACCGACCGCTGCCCACCCGCCCCCAACAACGTCCCGGCCGCCTCCAGCTGCGCCAGCCGCAGCAGCATCGAAAGCTGGGCCCGATCGAAGTCCTCGAACACCTGAGAAATCACATCCAGGACCTCACCGGCCGCACCCGTCGGGGGCACCTCCGCCATTTCCGAAGCGATCTTTCCCCGGGCAGCACCCATGGCGGCCACGGCGGGGGTGTTTCCCGCCGCATTCCCGAACTGCCCGAAAGAAGTCATACCACCAGGATATCAAGAAAGGCTCAGAAAGGACCTATCCCGGGAGTGGTAATACCCTTACCAGGCCACCCCGACCCGCCTTTCCGTCCCCCGAAGAAATAATCCCAGGAAAAGGGACGCGGCCACCCCTGTTCGCATTCTTAGGCAAAGCGGACATATGCACACCCGAATGGGAATGATCTTGCTACCAGTAACAATCTCGGCGCCGAAATTGCTACTGGTGGCAAGATCATCGGGAAAAGGCCCGTCGGGAGGGGTTCGCCGCGCACATTGACCAGCCGCGACACCCGACCCGTCAACGCTCCGGCGCAGTGGACCACCGGCCGCAGGCCGTGCCGTTCGCTGTTCGGGGTTCGCTGCCCACAGTGACCGGCCGCGACACCCTCAGGCGGCAACGCTCCGGCGCAGGGGCAGGCATCGGCCGCCAGGCCGAGGGGTCGGGCGAAGCCCGAGGGGTTCGGCCGAAGGCCGTGTTGGTCCCGCTCGGACCTCGACCACGCGTCCCCCTTTCCCGATAGCCGCCAACCCGCCGTCGTAGCGGAGCGGGTCAAGGTGGAGCGCCGTTGACGCGCGAAGCGCTCGACGGCGACGACCTTGAGGCGCGCAGCGGAGACGGCCACAATCACGCGGCGGGAAAGGAGGGAACCCCAACCCGGAAGGAAAACCCCGACTCAACAAGGGGTCTCCACACCAAGAACAAACCCATCCCAACAAGAACACCACGACCGGAATCAACGCCCCAACAATCGGCGCAGACCTGGGGAGTTCAATCAGCTCGGGTAGGGCCTTCCCACAGTACTCTCTCTCGCCACCAGTGCGAACCCGGGCTGCAGCCTCCTCGGTTCGAAGGCCTTGTCGTCCCCGGCGGCCAACCTTTCCAGAAGGGCATCGGTCGCGGCCCGGGCGATGGCCCTTTTGTGGGGGGCGATGGTGGTGAGGGTGGTGGCGCAGTAGCGGCCGTCCTCGATGTCGTCGAAGCCGACGACCGCGACGTCGTCGGGGATGCGCAGGCCGCGTTCGGTGAGAGTGCGCATGGCACCGATGGCGACGAGGTCGTTGTAGCAGAACACCGCGTCCGGGCGGACGCCTGAGTCGAGGAGGCGGGCCATGGCCTGGGCGCCGTCCTCGCGGGTGTAGCCGTCCGTGACGGCGACGAACTCCTCGCTGGTGGGGCGGCCGTTCTCGGTCATGACCTCGCGCCAACCCTGTAGGCGCAGGTGGGCGGTCTGGCGGGCCCGGCCGTGGCGGGCACCGAGGAAGGCGACGCGCTCCCGACCCAGCTCCACGAGGTGGGCGGCTGCGGTGCGGGCGGCGGCGACGTTGTCTATGGCGATGTGGTCGTAGGGGGCTTCGTACTCCCTCTCCCCCAGCAGGACCAAGGGGGCGTCGCTGCCTCGGGCGAGGAGGTCCTCGTTCTCCAGCTCGATGGGGCTGAGGATGAGCCCGTCGATCACCCGGGCACGGAAGCCTTGGGCGAAGAGGACCTCTTGGTCCCGGCGGCCGCCGGTGTGGTCGAGCAGGACGATGTAGTCGAGGCCGCCTGCGTACTCGATGACGGCGTCGGCGAGCTCGGCGAAGTACGGGTTGCCGAGTTCGGGCAGGGCGAGGGCGATCATCCCGGTCCGGCCCTTGCGCAGGTGTCGGGCGGTGAGGTTGGGACGGTATCCGAGTTCGTCGATGACCCGCTGGACACGCTGGCGGGTTTCGGGGGTGACGTGCCGGTAGCCGTTGACGACGTTCGACACCGTCTTGACCGACACCCCCGCTCGCTGCGCGACGTCCTTGAGGCTGATGACCACTCGTTCCCCCTCCCTGGGCCGCCGGATCATGCCCAGGGCCGCCGTACTTTCCATCGTTATACAGCACGAGAGCGCCGTCTGCCCAGCCGTACTGACAAGCCAGCTCGGCCTACAGGCCAGCAACCCCCACATCAGCCTGAGGTGAACAAGTTTCCCTTCGGGCTCTGGACAAGGTCGGGAGTTCGTACTGTCATCTGTCTCAGTCGAATTTCCCACGTTGTAAAAGCGGTTCGACCTACTTGAGGCAGGGCGTCCCGCACGTCTTCGACACGGAGGAACCCCATGCGACTCGGCCCGGAGCGGCCACGGCGTGGACGGGCCGGCGCGCCGCCCAAGCCCGAGGACCGCAACCTAAGGACTGCCTTTCCCCTCGGCCAGGAGGGAGAGGTCGTCCTTGGTGACCACCCCGAACTGGAGCGCCTTGTCGATGAGCAGCTGTGAGCGCCAGTCCCTCCCCTGGCGGACCTCTTCGGGTTCGATCTGGAACTTGGTCTTGAGCAGGTAGTCGACGTGGGCGTTGACGGCCGACTTCTTCAGGCCCACCCGGTCGGCCACCTGCTGCTGGGTCGGGTCGACCGCGGATCCGGAGACGGCGGCCCCGTGGCGGGCGGCGCGGAGGCGGGGCTCGCAGAAGGCGACCAGCACCCGGTAGTAGGTGTGCCACCGGTCGATCCGGAAGCTGGCGGCGTCGGTGTGCTCGCTTTCGGGGTCGCCCGGGTCGGTGCCCGGAATCGTCTGGTCGATGCCGGGGACGATGACGCCGTTGCAGGCGGCGGGGGCCATCACCAGGAAGCTGTGCTCACCCTCGGAGCCGGGGATGAGCACCCTGGAGGTCTCGAAGGGCACCAGCATGCCGTAGGTGCTCGGCGGGACCTGGAGGAACCCGGCGAGGCGCTCGGTGTTCTCCACGATGTAGGACTTGCTCTTGCTGCGGTTGCTGATCCGCCAGTGGTCGCCGTACGACACGATGTCCCCGGCCAGCCTGGACACGGCCCGGTCCCCGACGGCCACCCGCACGTCCACGTCGCGGTTCTGGCCACCGCGGCCGAAGATCCGGGACTGGCCCGGTTCCAGGTGGTGCGTGTCCATGGGGGTGTCGCTCTCGTAGTCCTGTTGGACCGTGACGACCTGGTCGGGCTCTTCGGACGGAAGGAAATACGCGCACATGCGACGTCTCCAGGGGGACGAGGGGGAACCCTCGGGGGGACTAGGGCTGCCCTCGCAGGATACTTCGTGGCTCCCGGTTGGACAGGGGTCCGGGCAGAACGCAGCCCTGCACGGGCCGCGGTTCCAAACCAGGGCACGGTTTCCCGTCCTGGGGGCGAGGCGCTCCTGTCACCGCGCTCCCGGCCGCTCTAGGTTGGGGACGGAGGGGTGGGAACCGAGGGGGCCGACAGGATCCCCGGGGAAGCGAGGGAGGGACCCATGAGTCTGGACGCGACACCGGTCGGTCTCGGAGCCTACGGGGTGTGGCTCCCGCAGCACGACGTCAACGAGGACGTCGCCGCGGAGATCGAACGCCTGGGGTACGGGACGCTGTGGATCGGCGGCTCCCCCACGGCCGACCTGGAGCCGGTGGCCACGGCGCTCGCGGCGACGTCGCGGCTCGCGGTCGCCACCGGGATCGTCAACATCTGGACGGCACCCGCGGTGGAGGTCGCCGACGCCTACCGCCGCCTGGAGTCGGCCTACCCCGGCCGGTTCCTGCTGGGGGTCGGGGCCGGGCACCGCGAGGTCGACGGCGCCGGGGCGGTCCGACCGATGGCGGGGATGCGCGCGTACCTGGACCTCCTGGACGACGAGGGCGTACCGGTGAACCGGAGGGTTCTGGCGGCGCTGGGCCCGAAGGTGCTCCGGCTGAGCGCCGAACGCGCCGCGGGCGCACACCCGTACCTGGTCAACCCGGCCCACACCCGGACGGCGCGCGGGGTGCTGGGCGACGGGCCGCTACTGGCCCCCGAGCACAAACTGGTCCTGGGCGAAGACGCGGAACGGACCCGGAGTGCGGCCCGGCAGGGGATGTCGTTCTACCTGGACATCCGCAACTACCGGGCCAACCTGGAGCGGCTGGGCTTCACCCCGTCCGACTTCGCCGACGGCGGCAGCGACGCGCTGATCGACGCCGTGGTGGCGCAGGGCAGCCCGCGGAACGTGGCCGCCGCGCTGCGCGCGCACCTGGACGCGGGCGCGGACCACGTCGTGGCCCAGCCCCTGGCGGGAGAGTGCGGTCTGCTCGGCAGCCTCGCGCGGCTGGCCCCCGAGCTCACCGGCTGACCTGGCCTCCCGGCGGGTCAGTCCTGGTAGAGGGCCTCCAGTTCCTTGGCGTAGCGGTCCACGACCACGCGGCGGCGGAGCTTGAGCGACGGGGTGAGCTCACCCGTGTCCGGCCCCCACTCCCCCGTGAGGAGCCGGTGTCGCTTGACCTGCTCGGCGCGGTTGAGGCGGCCGTTGGCCGCGGTCACCGCGCGTTCGATCTCGGCCACGACCTCGGGGTGGTCGGCCAGGGCGTCCCCCTCGGCGTCGATCCCTTGGGAACGCGCCCAGACCGGGGCCATCTCGGGGTCGAGGACGACCAGCGCCACCAGGTAGGGGCGGTCGTCGCCGTGTGCGATGGCCTGCCCGACGAGCGGGTGCTCCTTGAGGGTATTCTCCACCAGGGCAGGCGACACGTTCTTGCCGCCCGACGTCACGATGATCTCCTTCTTGCGGTCGGTGATCCACAGGAAGCCGTCCTCGTCGACCCGGCCCACGTCGCCTGTGGCGAGCCAGCCGCCGCCGTCCACGGCCGCGTCCGTCGAGCCGTCCGGCTGAAGGTAGCCCTGGAACATCGAGGGGCCGCGCAGGAACACCTCGCCGTCCTCGGCCACCCGCATCTGGACGCCGTCGACGGGCCGTCCCACCGATCCGAGCCGGAACCGGCCCTCGGCGGGGTTGTTCAGGGTGGCCACGCCCACGGACTCGGTGAGCCCCCACACGTCCATGATCTCGATCCCGAGCGAGGCCCAGAAGCGCAGCACTTCCATGGGCATGGGCGCCGAGGCGCTGGAGGGCAGGACGACCCGGTCCAGGCCGAGCTTGGCGAGCAGCGGCTCCAGGACGGCGTCCCGGACGCCCTGGTAGCGCTCCGCCAGTTCGGCGGGGACCTCCTCCCCGCGTTCGCGGTACGCGGCGTACTCGCTGGCCACCCCCCGGGCGTCGTCGACCGCGGCGCCGATCTCCTCGGGCAGGGCGGCGAGCGAGGCGCGCACGGCCGTGGCGAGCTTCTCCCAGACACGCGGCACCCCGACGAAGTGCGGCGGACGGACCTCGGGCAGTACTCCGGCCAGGGCGGTGGGGTCGGCGCACATCCACACGTGCGAGGCGCGGAACAGCGGCAGGTAGAGGGAGAGCAGCCGTTCGGCGATGTGGGCCAGCGGGAGGTAGCAGACGTGGCTGGGGTGGTCGGGCAGGTCCACGGCCGCGTCGAGGGAGGTGGCCTGCGCGAGGACCTGCCGGTGGGTGATGGCGACGCCCTTGGGGTCTCCGGTGGTGCCGGAGGTGTAGACGACGGTGACGAGGTGGTCGGGGGTGAGGTCGTGCCACCGGGCGAAGGCTTCGGTGGGTGCGGCACCGGTCAGGCCCTGGTCGGTCAGCGCGGTGTAGGGGGTGTGGCCGCGCTCGGGTTCGGGTGCGTCGACGACGACGAGTTCGTCGAGGGGTGTCTCGGGGTCTGTCAGCAGCTTCTCCCAGTGGGCGGCCACGGCGGCGTCCTCCACGACGGCGAGGCGCGCACGGCAGTGCCGGGAGATGTAGGTGATCTGTTCGGGGGCGGCGGTGGAGTAGACGGTGGTGGGCACGGCGCCGATGTGGACCATGGCCATGTCGGAGAGCAGGTGTTCGGGCCGGTTTCCCATCATCAGCAGGACGTGGTCGCCGGGCCGCACGCCCAAGGCTGCGTAGCCCTCAGCGAGCTCGGCGACCCGGTCGCGGGTCTCGGCCCAGGTGAGGGTGGTCCAGTCGGTGGCCCCGGGTTCACGCCAGGAGAGGGCGGGGTGGTCGGGGTAGTTGCGCGCGTTGTGCAGGAGGAGTTCGGGAAGGGTGCGGTTCGTGGGGTCGTCCGCGGTGCCGGGAACGGAGGTCATGTGTACTCCTGGGCAGCTTCCTCGGGTGTGACTTAGGACACACCGGAGCCTAGCATTTTCCCTTTTCTGCGAATATCAGTCCGCTTTGTGATGCGCTGGCAGAAACTCTCCGGCCCCTTGCCGACACGCCCGCGATAAACTCCCCGGAACGGTCACGCCAGCCACGCGCGCCCCACGATTTCCTTCATGATCTCGGTGGTTCCCCCGTAGATGGTCTGCACGCGGCCGTCGACGAAGGCCCGGGCCACCGGGTACTCGCGCATGTAGCCGTAGCCGCCGTGGAGCTGGAGGCACCGGTCGGCCACGCGCTTCTGGAGTTCGGTGGCCTGCCACTTGGCGATGGAGGCGTGCGCGGTGTCGAGTTCGCCCCGCACGTGCGCTCGCAGGCACTGGTCCACGAAGCTGCGCACGAGCGCGCACTCGGCGGCCATCTCCGCGATCTCGAAGCGCACGTGCTGGAGCTTGGCGAGCGGTCGGCCGAAGGCCTCCCGGTCCTTCACGTACTCCGTGGTCAGGTCCACCAGGCGCTCGGCGCCCCGGGCGGAGCTGACCGCGATCGCCAGGCGTTCCTGGGGCAGGTGGGACATGAGGTGGCCGAAGCCCCCGTCCAGGTCACCGAGGAGGTTCTCCCTTGGCACGCGCACGCCCTCGAAGAAGAGTTCGGCGGTGTCCTGAGCGTGCTGGCCGATCTTGTCGAGGTTGCGGCCGCGCTCGAAGCCGGGCATGCCGCGCTCGACGGCCAGGAGGCTGAGCCCGTTGGCGCCGCCTTCCCTACCGGTGCGGGCGACCACGATGACCAGGTCGGCGAGGTGGCCGTTGGAGATGAAGGTCTTGGCGCCGTCGAGCAGGAAGTGGTCGCCCTGGTCCTCGGCGCGGGTCCGGATGCCCTGCAGGTCGGAACCGGTACCGGGTTCGGTCATGGCGACGGCGGTGATCAGCTCGCCGGAGCAGAACCCGGGCAGCCACCGGTCCTTCTGCTCCTTGGTGGCCAGATCGGTGAGGTAGGGGCCGACGACGTCGTTGTGCAGACTCAGGGCCAGGCCGGTGGAGCCGGCCTCGGCGAACTCCTCGGCCAGGACCGCGCTGTAGCGGAAGTCGGGCTCTCCCCCGCCGCCGTACTCCTCGGGGACCGCCATGCCGAGGAGCCCTTGGTGCCCCGCGGCCAGCCAGGCGCCGCGGTCCACGACCCCGGCCTCCTCCCAGCGCTCCCGGTGGGGTAGGACCTCGCGTTCCAGGAAGACCCGCGCGGCCTCCCGAAACGCTTCGTGTTCGGCGTCGTAGACGTCCCGTCTCATCCAGAGCCTCCCCTGAGGAATGCGCGCTTTCTGCGGGTGAATTCGGGGAATAAATGCACCATCGTCCTTTTCCCCGGGCGGGCACCCGACGTTTTCCGACCCTACGCCGCGACCACCCCGCACGGGAGGCCCGCAGCCTGGACAGTTCGGAAACCTGGATGCTACTCATGGGTAACACCGACGGGTAACCGGCGGTAACACCCACTGGCCGACCCCCAAGGAGCCATCCCCATGTCCGACTTCTCCCTCCAGCTCTCCGACGACCTCCTGGCCGTCCAGGAGTGGTGCCACGGCTTCGCCAAGGACGTCATGCGCCCCGCCGCCGCCGAGTGGGACGAGCGAGAGGAGACCCCCTGGCCGGTCATCGAGGAGGCCGCCAAGATCGGGCTGTACTCCCTGGACTTCCTCGCCACCCAGTCGTTCGACGAGTCGGGGATCGGTATCCCGGTCGCCCTCGAGGAGCTCTTCTGGGGCGACCCGGGCATCGCGCTGTCCATCATGGGCACCGGCCTTGCCGCAGCTTCGCTGAGCGCGACCGGCACCCCCGAGCAGGTCGGCGAGTGGGCGCCGCAGATGTTCGGCACCCCCGGCGACATCAAGCTGGCCGCCTTCTGCGCCTCCGAGCCGAACGCCGGCTCCGACGTGTCCGCGATCAAGACCCGCGCCGTCTACGACCAGGCCAAGGACGAGTGGGTGCTCAACGGCGTCAAGACCTGGGCCACCAACGGAGGCATCGCCGACGTCCACGTGGTGGTGGCCAGCGTGCACCCCGACCTCGGCTCCCGAGGGCAGGCCTCCTTCATCGTCCCGCCGAACACCCCCGGCCTCTCTCAGGGCCAGAAGTTCAGCAAGCACGGCATCCGCGCCTCGCACACCGCCGAGGTCGTCCTCGACGACGTCCGCGTCCCCGGCTCCTGCCTCCTCGGCGGCAAGGAGAAGCTCGACGCACGGATCGCCCGCGCCCGCGAGGGCAAGCGCTCCAAGGGCCAGGCCGCCATGAAGACCTTCGAGGCCACCCGGCCCACCGTGGGCGCGATGGCGGTGGGCACCGCCCGCGCCGCCTACGAGTACGCCCGCGACTACTCGGTCCAGCGCGAACAGTTCGGCAAGCCGATCGGCGACAACCAGGGCGTGGCCTTCCAGCTGGCCGACATGGCCACCCGCATCGACGCCTCCCGTCTGCTGGTGTGGCGCGCCGCCTGGATGGCCCGCAACGACAAGGAGTTCGCCAACGCCGAGGGGTCGATGAGCAAGCTCTACGCTTCGGAGACCGCCACCTTCGTCACCCAGAACGCCCTGCGCATCCTGGGCGGCAACGGCTACACCCGCGAGTACCCCGTGGAGCGCTGGCACCGCGACGCCACCATCTACACGATCTTCGAGGGCGCCAGCGAGATCCAGAAGCTCATCATCGGCCGCAGCATCACCGGCCTGCCCATCCGCTGACCCGGCCGAGCACGGGTGAACCCCCAGGTGAACGGGGAGGCTCAGGGCCAGGAGGTGAGGCCCGTGTTCGAACTGCCCACGTTCGGCCCGCTGCTCGCCGTCGCCGTACCCATCGCGATCATCTTCCTGGTGCTGGGCGTCTTCAGGGTCGTCCAGCGCCAGGCGGAGGACGCCGTCCGTTCACCCGAGTACTGGGAAGAGGAGCCCGACGGCAGGAAGTACCCGACCGGCTGGGGGCCGGAGGGCTCCGAGGAGGCCCCTTCCGAGGCGACAGCCGAAGAGGCCTCTCCCGAGGCGCCCGCCGAGGAGGAAGGCACCGGCGGGGAAACCCCGGAGACCGAATCCGGGCCGGAACGGTAGGCGTTCACACGGCGCGGGCGACGGTAACGATCTCGCGGCTCGCGTCGGTCAGCGGCCCACGGTGCCAGTCCCCATAGCGTTCGGCCACCTCGAACCCGGCTCCGACCAGGAACAGGTCGATACCCGGCGCGTCCAGAAAGCGCAGGACGGCGCGGTCCACCCTGAGCGGCCCACCGTCACGGGTGGCGGTGGTCTCGGTGAAGGCGACCACCCCGTCCGCCACCGACTCCACCCGGTGTTCGCAGCGCAGTTCCCGTCCTGCGTGGTCCACGACCTCGGCGGCGTTCTCCGGGGCCCAGCGCTCCCAACCGCGGGCGGCCGGGTTTCGCGTACCGAACACGAACCGCCCGCCGACCCGCAGAGCGGAACGGATCGCGGCGAGGGAGTCCCGGAGCTCCGCGTCGGTCACGAACACCTGGAAGGCGTTGCTCGCCATGAGGGCCAGGTCGAATTCGCCCTTCCAAGCGATGTCCACGGCCCTGCCCTCGACCCACTCCACGTCCGTACGGGCGCGCGCCCGCCGCAGCGCGGCGGTGTCGGGGTCGATCCCGCACAGCCTCCCCGTGTGCCCCTCCCGCCTGGCCCTGTGCAGCAGCATCCCGGTCCCGCACCCCACGTCCAGCACCGCCTCAGCGGCCATGACGTGGGCCAGGTAGAAGTCGTCTGAGGGCGCCCAGGGGTTGAGCACGTCGTAGAGGGCAGCGGCGTCGTCGTCCGAATACATACCGCGCAGTGTCGCCGCGCATCCACCGTCCGGCAACAGGTTTTCACCCCGGTCAGGCGCCCGACTCGGGGAGCGGCCAGATCTCCTCCGCGAGCGCGTCGAGCGATCGGTACCGGGCGAAGGGCACGTCCGCCTCGGCGAACAGGTCGAACTCGTGCATCAGCACCACCTGCATGGCGTGCGTGCGCAACCGCGCGCCGATGCGCCATCCGTACCCGTCGAGGAAGCTCCGCAACAGCTCAGGATCGGCGCCGAAGGTGCTCATGTGCAGCGGCGCGAGTTCGTAGAACGGGTCCGTGACCATCGCGTCGCCCCAGTCGATGACTCCCGTCAGGCTGTCTCGATCGACGAAGACGTGATCCTCGGTGAGGTCGCCGTGCACGAGGCGCACCGGCGCCGGGCGGTAGCCGGTTAGATAGCCGGGGACCTCCTCGACCAGGTGCGGTGGCAGCGTTCCCCACGCCCGGTGGCGTTCGGCGGCGCCGGCCCCGCTCCCGGCGAGCCAGTCGTCCCGCACCCGGAGTCCTTCCGGGACACGGCACCGGTGCACCTCCCGGATCCGTGTGCCCAGTTCGGCCGCGACGGCATGGCGCACATCGCGGGGTAGGTCGGCGTCGCGCCACGCCTGCCCGCTGAGCCGCTCGGAGATCAGGAACGGCCAGGGATCGCGCTCGCCGGGAAACAGGTCACCGCTGGCCACGACACCCGGCGCAAGGTCCACACCTCCCCCTTGGAGGGCCCGGTGAGCGGCGGATTCCGCTTCCACCGACCGACGCCAGTCACCGAAGTGGCCGAAGAGCTTCACGACCCAGCGCCGACCGACGAGGGTCGGATAGGTGCCCTCGAACCCGCTGGCCAGGCACGGGTCGCTCAGTCCACACCGGGACAGCGCCTCCCGCGCGTACGGAAGCCAGAAATCCGTGTCGCCGAGGCGCCCGGCGTAGGCACGGGCGCTGTCGAACAGGGGCCGGTCGAGCATGCCGACAGCTTAGGGTCCCGACCACGCCACCCCCCGTGCTCGCTGGGCCATTAAGCGACCCCTTATGTCGTCGTTGACCCCCTCGACCCTCCGCTGTGTAATGCATCACACGCATTGCTAGGAGGCGTACATGCAGGTCCCAGCACCGTTCGAGTACGAACGAGCGACCAGCGTCGACCACGCGATCGGTCTGTTGGACCGCTTGGGTGAGTCCGCGCGGTTGGTCGCGGGCGGCCACAGTCTGCTGCCGATGATGAAGCTCCGGCTCACCGACCTCGAGTACCTGATCGACATCAACGAGCTCCACGGGGAGCTCGGATACGTGCGTGTCGGCGCGGACGAGGTGCGGATCGGGGCCATGACCCGGCACCGGGAACTCCTGGAGTCCGCGGAGCTCGCGGAGGTCTTCCCCGTCTTCCGTGACGCCGAGCGGGTGATCGCAGACCCCGTCGTGCGCAACCGCGGCACCCTGGGCGGCTCGCTCTGCCAGGCCGACCCCTCGGAAGACCTGTCGGCCGTGTGCGGTGCCCTCGGTGCCGTGTGCGTGATCCGCGGCCCTGAGGGTGACCGGCTGGTCCCGATGGACGAATTCCACCGCGGCCCCTACGAGACCGCGGTCGGCCCCGGAGAGATGCTCGTCGAGATCCGCTTCCCCGTGAAGCCCGGGGGTTCGAGCGCCTTCGAGAAGGTCGAGCGGCGCGCGGGCGACTGGGCCGTGGCCTCCACCGCCGCAGCGGTGTGGCTGGACGGCGGCACCGTCGCCGACGCCCGGGTCGGACTGGCCGCGGTGGGCCCCGGCACCGTCCGGGTCGACGGCATCGCCGACGTCCTGCACGGTGAGCGCCCCACGGAGGAGCTGTACACGAGGGCGGGCGAGATCGCCGCTGAGAGCTGTGACCCCAGCACCGACACCCGCGGGAGCGCCGAGTACAAGCGCCACCTCGCCAAGGAACTCACCCGACGGACGCTGCGCCGCGCCGTCGCCCGAACCGGGAAGGCCTGACCATGCGCGTGACCATGACCGTCAACGGCGAAGAGGTCACCAAGGAGATCGAGAGCCGTCTTCTCCTGGTGCACTTCGTCCGGGACCACCTGGGCCTCACCGGCACCCACTGGGGGTGCGACACCAGCAACTGCGGCACGTGCGTGCTCTGGATGGACCGCGAACCCGTCAAGTCCTGCACCGTGCTCGCCGCGATGGCCGACGGCAAGGAGGTCCGCACCGTCGAAGGCCTGGCTGAGAACGGCGAACTCGACCCCGTGCAGCAGGGCTTCATGGAGTGCCACGGCCTCCAGTGCGGCTTCTGTACCCCCGGAATGATGATGACCGCCCGAGCCCTGCTGGACCGCAACCCCGACCCCTCCGAGGACGAGGTGCGCGAGGCCATCACCGGGCAGATCTGCCGCTGTACCGGCTACTCCACCATCGTGCGTTCGGTGCGCTGGGCGGCCGAGCACGAGGCTGCTGAGCGGGCGGTCCAGACGCCACCGGAACCCCGTCTCGCCCCTGACCAGGCGACGGAGCAGGCCAAGGAGGAAGTCCAGTGACCGCGGTGAACGAGGACAAGCCCGTCGGCCACGGACGGATGCTCCGCAAGGAGGACCCCCGGTTCGTGCGCGGGCGCGGCAAGTACGTGGACGACGTCCAGCTGACCGGGATGCTGCACCTGGCGATCCTGCGCGCCCCGATGGCGCACGCGCGGATCGTCTCCATCGACACCAGCGCCGCCGAGGCGCACCCTAAGGTCAAGGCCGTGGTGACCGGAGCCGCGCTGGCCGAGCAGGGCCTGGCGTGGATGCCGACCCTGTCCAACGACGTGCAGGCGGTCCTGGCCACCGACAAGGTGCGCTTCCAGGGCCAGGAGGTCGCGTTCGTGGTGGCTGAGGACCACTACTCGGCACGTGACGCCTTGGAGCTCATCGACGTCGATTACGACATGCTCGACCCGGTCGCGGACGCCCGTACCGCCCTGGCCGCGGACGCCCCTGTGGTCCGCGACGACCTGGAGGGCAAGACCGACAACCACATCTTCGACTGGGAGACCGGGGACGAGGCGGCGACGGAAGCGGTGTTCGCCAAGGCCGACGTGGTGGTCACCGAGGACATCGTCTACCCGCGTGTGCACCCGGCGCCCTTGGAGACCTGCGGCTCGGTCGCCGACTTCGACCCGGTCGAGGGCCGCCTGACCCTGTGGTCGACCACCCAGGCGCCCCACGCCCACCGCACCCTCTACGCGATGGTCGCTGGCCTGCCCGAGCACAAGATCCGGGTGATCTCCCCCGACATCGGCGGCGGCTTCGGCAACAAGGTGCCCATCTACCCCGGCTACGTGTGCTCGATCGTGGCCTCGCTGGTCACCGGGAAGCCCGTCAAGTGGATGGAGGACCGCTCGGAGAACCTCATCAGCACCGGGTTCGCCCGCGACTACGTGATGCGCGGCGAGATCGCCGCCACCAAGGACGGCCGCATCCTGGGCATCCGCACCAACGTGCTCGCCGACCACGGAGCGTTCAACGCCCAGGCGGCGCCCAGCAAGTACCCGGCGGGGTTCTTCGGGGTCTTCACCGGCAGCTACGACATCGAGGCGGCCTACGCCAAGATGAACGCCGTCTACACCAACAAGGCCCCTGGCGGGGTGGCCTACGCGTGCTCCTTCCGGATCACCGAGGCCGTGTACCTGGTCGAGCGGATCGTGGACTGCCTGGCCTACGAGCTGGAGGTGGACCCGGTCGAGTTGCGCATGCGCAACCTGCTCCGGCCCGAACAGTTCCCGTACACCAGCAAGACCGGGTGGGTGTACGACTCGGGCGACTACCGGCCCACCATGCAGGAGGCCCTGCGCATCTCCGGTTACGAGGAGCTCCGCAAGGAGCAGGCGGAGAAGCGCGCCCGCGGTGAGCTGATGGGCATCGGCGTCTCGTTCTTCACCGAGGCGGTCGGCGCAGGCCCGCGCAAGAACATGGACATCCTGGGCCTGGGGATGGCGGACGGCTGTGAGCTGCGCATCCACCCCACCGGGAAAGCGGTCGTGCGGCTGTCGGTACAGACCCAAGGGCAGGGGCACGAGACGACCTTCGCGCAGATCGTGGCGGAGGAGATCGGCATCGCGCCGGACGACATCGACGTCGTGCACGGCGACACCGACAACACCCCCTTCGGACTGGGCACCTACGGCAGCCGGTCCACGCCGGTATCGGGCGCGGCCGCCGCCATGGTGGCGCGCAAGGTGCGCGACAAGGCGCGGATCATCGCCTCGGGGATGCTGGAGGTGTCGGTCTCCGACCTGGAGTGGACCAAGGGGGCCTACTCGGTCGTGGGCGACCCCGAGCGGTCGGTGACCATCCAGGAGATCGCCCTGCGCGCCCACGGGGCGGGCGACCTGCCGGAAGGCATCGAGGGCGGCCTGGAGGCACAGGTCTGCTACAACCCGGAGAACCTCACCTACCCGCACGGGGCCTACATCTGCGTGGTGGACGTGGACCCGGGCACGGCGCAGGTGAAGGTGCGCCGGTTCGTGGCGGTGGACGACTGCGGCACCCGGATCAACCCGATGATCATCGAGGGGCAGGTTCACGGAGGCCTGGCGGACGGGGTCGGGATGGCGCTCATGGAGATGATCTCGTTCGACGAGGACGGCAACTGCCTGGGCGGCTCGCTCATGGACTACCTGTTGCCCACGGCTCTGGAGGTCCCCGACTGGGAGACCGGGCACACGGTGACCCCGTCGCCGCACCACCCGATCGGCGCCAAGGGTGTGGGCGAGTCGGCCACGGTCGGCTCTCCCCCGGCCGTGGTGAACGCGGTCGTGGACGCACTGAAGCCGTTCGGGATCCGCCACGCCGACATGCCGCTCACGCCCTCCCGGGTGTGGGACGCCATGCGCGGCCAGGCCACACCGTCGTTCTGAGCTGGTCGGCGCCGACCGGGCACAGCATCAGCCGGACGCAGTAGGCAACGCAGAAGCAGAGAAGGGGTGGACCCATGGTGGCCACCGTTGACCTTTCGGACCGCAGCCGCGAGCTGCTCGCCGACAAGGTGCCGTTCGTCGAGGCGACCGTGGTGCGGGCGCAGGTACCGTCGTCCGCCCGGCCGGGGGACACCGCGATCGTCCTCTCCGACGGGTCCATCGAGGGCTTCGTCGGGGGCCAGTGCGCCCAGGGCTCGGTGCGCGAGGTGGCGCTGGAGGCGATCCGCAACGGCGACAGCGTACTGCTCAGGGTGCTCCCCGGCGCGGGCGAAGACTTCCCTGAAGCACCGGGGGCGCACGTGGTGGTCAATCCGTGCCTGTCCGGGGGCGCGCTGGAGATCTTCCTCCAGCCGCGCCTGCCGGACCCGGTGCTCGGGGTGGTGGGCGAGTCACCGATCGTCGAGGCTCTGGGCGAGCTGGCTCCGCCGCTCGGGTTCGTCGTGGAGCCCGGCGCCGGCCCGAAGGTGGTGGGGGGCGCGACCGCCGTGATCGTGGCCAGCCACGGTGGCGACGAGGCCTCGGTGATCCGCGCCGCCCTGGACGCCGGTGTGGGTTTCGTGGGGCTGGTCGCCTCCCGGCGGCGCGGCGCCGCGGTCCTGGACGCCATGGAGCTGAGCCACTGCGAACGGGGACGGGTACACACCCCGGTCGGGTTGGACATCGGGGCGCGTACGGCCCCGGAGATCGCGCTGTCGATCCTGGCGGAGGTCACCCAAGCCATCAGGCAGGAGGGCCTCACCGCTCCCTCCGCATCGCCTGTCCCGGCCTCCTCGTCTGTCCCGGACACCGCGGCCGCCGCGCAGCACGCACCGCCCGGGCCCCGAACCGGGTCCCCGTCACCGGGGACCGCGGTGGACCCGGTCTGCGGCATGACAGTGACCGTGGGGCCCACAACTCCGCACCGGGAGATCGACGGGCGCGATATCTGGTTCTGTGCCCCCGGCTGCCGTGACCACTACCGGGCCGAGGGGTAGCGGGTGCTGGACTCCGAGGAGGTTCGGCGGCGGCTGGACGCACAGGACTACCTGGTGGACGAGGGCACGGCCACCGCGCTGTACCTGGCGCTGGCTCTGGGCCGCCCGCTGCTGCTGGAGGGCGAGCCGGGCGTGGGCAAGACGGCGGCGGCCAAAGCGCTGGCCGACGTCCTGGCGGCGCCGCTGATCCGGTTGCAGTGCTACGAAGGGCTGACCGCGGGCGAGTCCCTGTACGAGTGGAACCACCAGCGCCAACTGCTGGCGATCCGGGTGGCGGAGTCGCGGGGCGAGCGGCTCGTGGACGGCGACCTGTTCACCGAGGAGTTCCTCCTGGACCGGCCGATCCTCCGGGCGGTCCGGCAGGAGGGGCACGTGCCGCCCGTGCTGCTGATCGACGAGGTCGACCGGGCCGACGACGAGTTCGAGGCGCTGCTGCTGGAATTCCTGGGAGAGGCTTCGGTGACCGTCCCCGAGCTGGGCACCTTCACGGCCAAGCGGCCGCCGCTGGTGGTGCTCACGTCCAACCGCAGCCGCGACCTGCACGACGCGCTGCGCCGCCGCTGCCTTTACCACTGGATCGCCTTCCCCGCAGCGGAGCGGGCCGCCGAGATCCTGCGCCGCCGCGTCCCGGAGGCGGGTGAGGCGCTGGTGGGTTCGGCGACGGAGTTCGTGGGCCGGGTGCGGGACCTGGAAATGGACAAGGCCCCCGGGATGGCCGAAACCATCGATTGGGTTGCGGCACTGGGTGCACTGGGTGTGACCGAACTAGTCCGCGACGACATCGTGCGGACCCTGTCCGCGCTGACCAAGACACCCGACGACCACGACACCGTGGTCTCGGCACTGACCGGCCTCGGCTATGGCCCGCCGGGGTCTGAGTACTCCCCAGGGGCCCGAGCGGAGTCATCGTGAGAATCGACAACGAGTTCACCGTGGACGCACCCGTGGACCGGGTGTGGGAACTGTTCACCGACGTCGAGGCGATCGCCCCGTGTATGCCGGGGGCGCAGCTCACCGGGGTGGAGGGCGACGTCTATTCGGGGAAGGTGAAGGTCAAGGTGGGCCCGGTCGTGGCCGCCTACGACGGCACCGCGCAGTTCACCGAACAGGACGCCGCGGAGCGGCGCGCGGTCATCCAGGCCTCGGGCAAGGCCAGCCGAGGAGCGGGCAACGCGTCAGCGTCCGTGACGCTCCAGCTCCGGGAGGAGGACGGCGGCACGGCGGTCTCCGTGGGCACCGACCTGAAGATCACCGGCAAGCTCGCCCAGCTGGGCGGCGGGATGATCAAGGACGTGTCCGAGCGGCTGTTGGGGCAGTTCGTGGAGTGCTTGGAGGGCAAACTCGCCGCCGCGCCCGCCGATGCGGGGACCGAATCCGGCACCATGGAAGCCGATACCGAGCGGGGGACGGCTGAAATGGCGCACAGCAGGAACGGGCAGCGCGAAGAGCCCAAGGACGGCGGGACCCACATGGCCGGCGGGGGCCACATGACGGGCGGCGGGCACATGGCCGGTGGCGACCACATGGCGGGCGGGGCGCACATGGCGGGGAGCGGTCGGCTGAACAGCCAGCCGGACCGGGAGACGGACGGACCGGACGGTACCGGAGGCGAAGGCTCCGAGAGCGGCGAGAACACCGAGAGCGCGCCGTCCGAGCAACCCGCCGCCCGCCGGGAGATCCACGGCGCGGAGGCCGAGCCGCTGGACCTGGGCAGGGCCTCCCGCGGCGCCGTCCTCCAACGGCTGTGGCCCATGCTGGCAGTAGTGGTCGTCGTGGCGGGGATACTGATCGGCTATGCCCTCTTCGGCTGACCGGCCGGGGGCCGAGGCGTCCGGAGGCCCGGTCGGGAGAACGCGCGAGGGCTCGCACGGGCCCTCTCCGCTGCCCGGGGTGGACCGGGCGGCCTTCACCGTCGCCTTCACCGAACGGCTGCGCGCCCACGGTGTCCGGGTCGACCTGGACTCCGCGAGCACCCTCGCCCGTGCACTGGCCGTCGAACCGCCGGACTCGCTCGACCGCCTGTACTGGACCGCGCGGGTGTGCCTGGTACGGCGCCGCGGTGACCTCGCCCCCTTCGACTCCGTGTTCGCCGCCGTGTTCGAGGGCTCCGTACCGGGCGACGAGGACACGTCGGCGCTGCCCCGGCTCCGGTCCAGGTCGGATGGCGCACCCGACCCGGGGACCGGACCCGAGCAGGAGGGTTCGGCCGGTGCCGGACTGCCGTGGGTGACCCTTCCGCCGGACGTCGGCGGCCCGGAGGAGCAGGATCCGCCGAACTCCCTCCCCCAGCTGGCTCCCAGCGCCGTCGAGGCCCTCGCGGACGAACCCTTCGAGCAGCTCTCCGAAACCGAGGTCGCCCGGCTCGGGGCGTGGCTGGCGGAGCTGCGGCCCCGGCTGCCGCGGCGCCGCGGGCGGCGTCAGCGGCCGGGACACTCCGGGGGGAAGGTGGCAGTGCGGGCTACTCTGGCACGCGCCCGGCGTACCGGATGGGAGCCGGTGGAGCTGGTCCGGAGCCGCCCCGTGCCACGGCCCCGCCGGGTGGTGGTGCTGTGCGACGTGAGTGGTTCGATGCGGGCCCAGGCCGCCGCTTACGTCCATCTCATGCGCGCCTTCGCGGTGGCGGTGGACACTGAGGCGTTCGCGTTCGGCACCCGGTTGACCCGGCTGACCCCGCTCCTGCGCGACGGAACCGCGGAGGGCGCCGTCGTCCGTGCCACCGGTGCCGTGGACGACCGGTTCGGCGGAACCCGCATCGCGGCGAGCCTGCGGGAGTTGCTCGCGTCCCGGAACGGGGCATCGCTGCGCGGCGCGGTGGTGGTCGTGGCCTCAGACGGCTGGGACAGCGACCCGCCCGAGGCGATGGCCGCGGCGATGGCGCGCCTGCGACGACGCGCCCACCGAGTGGTCTGGGCCAACCCGAGAGCGGCGGCGCCCGGGTTCGAGCCTTCGACGGGTGGGATGTCGACGGCCCTGCCCTACTGCGACGCCCTGTTGCCCGCACACACCTTCGAGGCGTTGCGCGGTGTGGTCGAAGCAGTAGCCGCCCAGACCACGTGGAGGGCAGCCAAGATGGGCAAGCAGCCCTAGTGGTTGGTGAACGGGCCTGAGCCAGTGGGTGGTGGACGAGCCTCATGGGTGGGGACGCCCCGGGGCGCTGCTGAGTTGGGGTTCCTGGAGACAGTCCTCTTTCGAGGTGCTTCGTCGGTGCAGGATGCCTGTGGGGTGCGGGTTTCCCCGTTTCGTGATAGCCGCCGACCCGCCGTCGTAGCGGAGCGGGTCAAGGTGGAGCGCCGTTGACGCGCGAAGCGCTCGATGGCGACGACCTTGAGGCGCGCAGCGGAGACGGCCACACTCGGGCGGCAGGAAACGGGGAAACCCGCACTAGCAGCAAACCCCCGCCCACGCGGATCCACATACCAACAGCACCCCCACCAGCGGGGAACCGTCGAGGCAACCACGTGCCGAGCTCCCAAGTGCTACGGGCCCCAAGGGTCACGGGGGGGCGGTCGCCCTACCGTCGACACCGCCGGCGGGGCGACCGCCACAGGATCGTCACCAGCGGAGGCGCCCGCCCCCGTTAGCCGGTCCCGGACCTGACCATGTTTCAGCCGGCCAATCCCGGCCGGTCCCGGTCAGTCCCGGGTGATCATCCGGCCTTCGGTGCTGTCCGGCCCGACCTCGGTGCCCCGCAGAACCGTGCTGCGCACGCGCCCGAACAACTCAGCGCCGTCGTAGGCGCTCACCGGGTTGCGGTGCGCCAAGGACGCAGCCTCCACCCGAACGCTCTCCTCCGGGGCGAAGACGGCAAGGTCCGCGGCCATGCCCGGGGCCATGGACCCCTTACCGCGCACACCCGCCACCCGGGCGGGCGCGGCCGACATCCAGCGCACGACCTCCGCGAGCGGCACCCCGCGCTCCCGGGCCTCGGTCCACATGGCCGACAGCCCCACCTGGAGACCGGCCACCCCGCCCCAGGCGGTGCCGAAGTCACCGGTGTCGAGGTCCTTGAGGTCGGGGGTGCTGGGCGAGTGGTCGCTGACGACGCAGTCGATCAAGCCGTCGCCCAGCGCCCGCCACAGCAGGTCGCGGTTGGCGCGGTCCCGGATGGGAGGGCAGCACTTGTAGCTGGTCTCCCCCTCGGGGATCTCCTCCGCGGCCAGGGTGAGGTAGTGCGGGCAGCTCTCCACCGTGAGGGGGACGCCGTCCTCCTTGGCCTGCGCGATGAGCGGCAGGGCCGAGGCGCTGGACAGGTGGAGGATGTGCGCGCGCACGCCGGTGCGGCGGGCGGTGTCGATCACCAGGGAGATGGCCGCGTGCTCAGCGGCATCGGGACGCGAGGCGAGGAAGTCCGCGTAGTCGCGGCCGGAGGCCTCGGGCGCCGAATCGAGCACACCGGGGTCTTCGGCGTGCACGATGAGGGTTCCACCGAAGGCGTGGATGGCAGTCGCCGCGGTGTTCAGTTCGTCCGGGGACAGGTGTCCGAACTCTTCCACACCGGACGGTGAGAGGAAGGCCTTGAAACCGAACACCCCTTCTGCCCACAGGTCCGCCAGGGCTCCCGTGGTGCTGGGGCCGGTGTTCTCTGGGACGGCGCCGCCCCAGAAGCCGACGTCGACGGCGAGCTTGCCCTCGGCCACCGCACGCTTGGCCTTGAGGCCGTCGACGGTGGTTGTGGGCGGCACGCTGTTCAGGGGCATGTCCACCAGGGTGGTGACCCCGCCCAGTGCGGCGGCGCGGGTGGCGCTGGCGAAGCCCTCCCACTCGGTCCGGCCGGGCTCGTTGACGTGCACGTGGCTGTCGACCAGTCCGGGGAGCAGGACCTCGTCCTCGGCCAAGCGCAGTTCACTCCGGGCGGCGATCGGGGCGTCGAACCCCTCGACGACATCGGTGATCCGTCCGTCGTCCACGGCCACGCTGACAGTGCGCTCTCCCTCGGGGGTGAGCGCACGGCGGGCCCGGACGACGAGTGCGTGTTCGGTCAACTCACTGCTCCTGTCCGACACGGCGGGTGGCCAGACCGACGATGGTATCGGCGTCGGCCCCGGCGGCTTCGACCACCTCGGACTCCTCCAGCGCACCGCAGCGCAGGCCGCTGGCCAGGACGGAGGCCAGGGCCTGGGCTGTGGCGGGCTCGTCCATGACGTTGCCCGAGGCCTCACCGAGGTAGGCCTTCAGCCGATCGGCGGCGGGAGCGAAGGCCTCCCGGTAGAAGGCGTAGGTGGCCAGGTAGCGGATGGGAAGCTGGTTGGGGTGCAGGTCCCAGCCCTGGTAGAAGCCGCGCTCGAGGGAGCGGCGGATCAGGTCGGCGTGCAGCCGCCATGCGGACCGCACGTCCTCGGGGGTCCCGGTCGGCAGGATGTTGCTCCCGCCGTCGGAGAGCCACACGCCCGTACCGGCCGCAGCCACCTGCATGACCGACTTGGCGTGGTCTGCGACCGGGTGGGCCAGGCTCTGGTGGGCCGCGGTGATCCCGCAGGCGGCGCTGTAGTCGTAGGTGCCGTAGTGCAGTGCGGTGACCCGGCCCTGGCCGGCCTGGATCATCCGGGACACCGCGACGGTGCCGTCGGTGAGCAGGATGGACTGGGGTGTCTCGATCTGGAGCTCGAACCGGAGCCGGCCGGCGGGCAGGCCGAAGCGCTCCTCCAGCTTCTCGCTGACCCAGACCATGGCCTCGACCTGCTCGACCGAGGTGATCTTGGGCAGGGTGAGTACGAGGTTGTCGGGCAGGGAGCCGTGGCCCTCCAAGAGGGTCTCTAGGAAGAGGGTGAGGCTGCGGACGCCGCGGTGGCGCCCGGCCGCTTCCATGCCCTTCATCCGGATGCCGAAGTAGGGCGTGGCCGTCCCCTGCTCCAGGTCCGAGGCGAACGCCTTCGCGGTGGAGACCACGTCGGTGTCCTCGGCGTCGTCCCCGGGCGCACCGTAGCCGTCCTCGAGGTCGGCGCGCAGGTCCTCGATGGGCTCGCGGGCGAGCTTGGCCCGGACCAAGGGGAGCGCGTCGGCGACTGCGGCTTCGCCCAGCCCGGTGGCCTCGGCGAGCTCCGCGGCCTTGGGCGCGTACTCGTCGAGCGCTTCGAGGGCCTGCCCGCCCCAGGCCGCCGCGAAGCCGGCGTGGATCCGGTTCGCGGGCACGTAGACGCTGTGGACCGGCTGCCGGCCCCCGCTCCCCCCGGGGTACTCCCGGTCCAGGCGTGCGTCGGCCTCGGCGAGCCGGGCGTCGAGTTGGGTGACCAGATCGGTCAGGCCGCGCAGGTTGTCCCTCGCCACGTGTGGTGTCCTCCTCCGTCGTCGGTGCCGGGTCCAGCAACGGATAACCCCGACACTAATTTCTACATGCGGATACTAACTTCTACGATTCGGAAGAACAAGAGTTCCCAGGGCTGAGTGACCCAGATCGGTAACACTCGTTCGACGGCTGAGAGCGAAAAGCGGCTTTCGTATTGCAGAATGAGTGCGTGACCTAGCGGCCCTCATCATGGGAGCACGACCTTTGCCTGCCTCACAGACCCCCCGCACGGACCAGCTCAGCCCTCCAGAGGAGGCGGCCCGGCGCTCCGGTGGCGTGCAGTCCCTCGACCGCGCCTTCTCTCTGCTGGAGATCATGGCCGAGGCCGGCGGCGAGGCGTCCCTGAGCCAACTCGCCGATTCCTCCGGGCTGCCCCTACCCACCATCCACCGCATCATCCGCACCCTGGTCGGCAACGGGTACGTACGTCAGCTGCCCTCCAGACGCTACGCCCTCGGACCGCGGCTGATCGGGCTCGGGGACAAGGCCGCGCAGATGCTGGGTACCTGGGCGCGCCCCCACCTGGCCCAGCTCGTGGAAGACCTGGGTGAGACCGCCAATCTCGCGATGCTCGACGGTGACAAGGTCATCTACGTCGCGCAGGTCCCCTCGCCGCACGCCATGCGCATGTTCACCGAGGTCGGCCGCCGCGTCCTGCCGCACTCCGCCGGGGTGGGCAAGGCCCTGCTGTCCCAGCTCAACGACGAGGAGGCGCTCGCGGCCGTGGGCCGCACCGGTATGCCCGCCGCCACGGAGCGCACCATCACCGACCCCGAGACCTTCCTCGCGGAGCTCCGGCGCATCCGCGAGACCGGCTACGCCATCGACGACGGCGAACAGGAGATCGGGGTGCGCTGCGTCGCCGTCCCGGTCAAGGGCGCCCCCTCGGGCATGGCCGTATCGGTCTCCGGCCCGGAGGCCCGAGTGAGCTGGGACTTCGTGGACCGGGCCGCGCCTATCGTCCAAAAGTGCGCCAACGTCCTCGCCACCGACCTCAACAACCAGAGCTGAGGGCGCCAGAGGACGAACGAGGGGCCGTGGCGATCACGGCCCCTCGTTCGTTACGCCCGTCAGGTCTGCCTACCAGGCCCACCCGTCTCAGACCTGATCATCAGGTCTGCTGGTCGAAGCCGAGCTTGCGCAGCTGCTTGGGGTCGCGCTGCCAGTTGTTGGCCACCCGCACCCGCAGGTCCAGGAAGACCCGCTGACCCAGCAGGCCCTCGATCTGCTTGCGGGCCCGCGAACCCACGTCGCGCAGGCGCGAACCCTTGGAACCGATCACGATCGCCTTCTGGCTGGGGCGCTCCACGTACAGCGAGGCGTAGATATCCACCAGCTCCTTGCCGGGCTTGGTGTTCTCGCGTTCGTACATCTCGTCCACCACCACGGCGATGGAGTGCGGGAGCTCGTCCCGGACACCCTCCAAGGCGGCCTCGCGCACCAGCTCGGCCACGAGCATCTCGTCGGGCTCGTCGGTGAGGTCGCCGTCCGGGTAGAGCGGCGGCCCCTCGGGCAGGTGGGAGCTGAGCACCTCGCCGACCGTGTCCAGCTGGTACTCGCCGCGCGCGGACACCGGCACGATGTCGGCCCAGTCGCCCAGCTCGTTCACGGCCATCAGGTGCTCGCCGACGGCCGCCTTGTCCACCAGGTCGGTCTTGGTCACCAGGGCGACCACGGGCGTGCTCGTCTGCTCGGCGAGCTCTTGGGCGATGTAGGTGTCACCGCGTCCGATCGGCTCGTTGGCGGGCAGACAGAACGCGATCACGTCCACCTCGACCAACGTGGACCGGACCAGCGAGTCCAGCCGCTCGCCCAGCAGGGTGCGCGGCTTGTGCAGACCGGGCGTGTCCACGATGATCAGCTGCGCCTCCGGGCGGTGCACGATCCCGCGCACCGTCCGCCGCGTGGTCTGGGGCCGGTTGCTGGTGATCGCCACCTTCTGCCCGACCAACGCGTTCATCAGGGTGGACTTGCCCACGTTCGGGCGGCCCACGAAGCACGCGAAACCGCTCCGGAAGCCCTCCGGGTAGGAGGGCATCTGCAGCGGGACGCGGAGCTTCTCGAGGTCGAGGTCGTTCATGGATCCTTCTTAGCGCCGGGTGATGCTCGCGGGCACCCCATCGGGGGCGGCGATCACCACCACCTGGGTCTTCAGGTCGTCCGCCACCGCGCGGTCGTCCTCGGTCAGCTCCTTGGCCTCGGTGACGACCACCGCCGCCTCCAAGGCCGCGGCCTCGCTGGAGACCGCCGCGGCCACGGCGGCCTGGAGCGCGGTGAGGCGGAGCGAGGGCAGCGACACCGTGGTGGCGACGTACGTGCGCCCGGTCTCGTCGCGCACCGCGGCCCCCTCAGCGGTCGCGTTCCGGGCCCGGGAGGCCCGCGCGAGCGTGATGAGCTTGCCGTCCTCGGGGCCGAGCCCCGTCGTGTCCGTCACTGGTCCGTGCTCCTTACGTGCTTGTCCGAACCCTGGTCCTCCGGTTCGGCGGGCAGTCGCTCCACCAGCACCGTCGTCATCCGGTTGCGGCGGCTGCTCTTGCCCTCCAGGGTGAGCCTGAGTCCAGCGTATTCCGCCTGGGCACCCCCGGCGGGGACCCGCCCCAGGACGTACGCCACCAGACCACCCACGGTCTCCACGTCGGACACCTCGAGGTCGCGGTCCGGGAAGAGCTCGGCGAGCTCGTTCAGCGGCAGCCGCGCGGTCACCCGCACCCGCTCCGAGTCCAGCCAGTCCACCGGCGCGATCTCGTGGTCGTACTCGTCGGTGATCTCACCGACGATCTCCTCCACGATGTCCTCCAGCGTGACCAGGCCCGCGGTGCCGCCGTACTCGTCGATCGCCACCGCCACGTGGTTGCGCTGCTTCTGCATCTCGCGCAGTAGCTCGTCGATCGGCTTGGTGTCCGGCACATAGGTGGCCGGGCGCATCACACCGCCCGCGGTCAGCGGTACGTTCTCAGCTCCCCCAGCGGTCGCCGCCCAGCGGTCGCGCAGCCGCTCCACCAGGTCCTTGAGGTAGACGATGCCGACCACGTCGTCCTCGTCCTCGCCGGTCACCGGGATACGCGAGTACCCGCTACCCATAGCGATCGTGAACACCTCGTCGGCGTCCGCGTCACGGCTGGTGAAGACGATGTCGGGCCGGGGCACCATCACCTCGCGCACGGAGGTGTCGTCGAGCTTGAACACCGAGTGGATCATCTCGCGCTCCTCGGAGTCGATCACGTCCCCCTGCTCGGCCAGGTCCACGAGCTGGCGCAGCTCCACCTCGGTGCTGAACGGCCCTTCCCGGTCGCCCTTCCCCCGCGGGGTGAGCGCCCGCCCCGCGCCGACGAGCAGTCGCGCGGCGGGGCCCAGCACCACCTGGACCGGATACACCGTCCTGGAGCTGGCCCGGGCGATCGGACCGGCGAACTGGCGGCCGAGGATCCGCGGCGTGACGGCGATCAGGACGCACTCCACCACGATCATCGCCGCCGCGGTCAGCAGCAGCGCGGGCCAACCCAGCCCGAGCAGGAAGACCATGCCGACGGCCGCGGCCAGGACCGCGCAGACCTCGCACACCACACGGAGGAACAGCAGCATGTTCAGGTGGGGCGTGGGATCGGCGGCGACCCGGTCCCAAGCCGCACTGGCCTTGGCGGCCCGCTTCCCGTTGGTGGCTTCCATCCCCAACGACAGCACGCGGGTGACGGCGACCTCGGCAGCCACCAGGAACCCGGCCACGGCGGTGAGACCGAGAGCGACCAGGAAGGATACCGCCCATTCGACAGGCTGCCCCGTGGTCAGCGGGGCGAGGTCGGGCCAGAGCGACGCGCTCATCAGGCGCTCTCGTCCCCTTCGGCCGTGTCCGCACCGGGGGCGTCCCGCTCGCGCCAAGCGGTGAGGATCTCACCTTGGAGACCGAACATCTCCTTGTGCTCGTCGGGCTCGGCGTGGTCGTAACCGAGCAGGTGCAGGATGCCGTGCGTGCACAGCAGGTCGATCTCGGCCTCGGTCCCGTGACCGGCCTTGTCGCCCTGGCGCTCGGCCACCTGCGGGCAGATGATCACGTCGCCGAGCACACCCGGGTCGCTGGTGCGGCCGGGACCTCCCGGGCGAAGCTCGTCCATGGGAAACGACAGCACGTCAGTGGGTCCGGGTTCGTCCATCCAGCGCACGTGGAGGTCGGTCATGGGTCCTTCGTCCACCAACACGACGGACAGCTCGGCCAACGGGTGCACGCGCATGGCGTCGAGCACGTGCCGGGCCAGTCGGGAGAGCCGCTCTTCGTCCACGGTGGAGACGCCGGACTCGTTGGCGACGTCGATACTCATCGGTTGCGGATGCCTCACTTGGATCGGTGGTGGTCGGCGGTGTCGCCGGCGCCGGGCACCCGAACGGGGCCGGATGGCCGTACCGACAGCGGTGGGCCCGCACGAGGCGGACCCACCGCTGTCGGTGTCACTACGTACTGCTTCTCAGTCTGCCCGCTGTTCGGGGCCGTCGGCGCCGCCACCGCCGCCCTTCGGGGTGTCGTCGCCGCGGCGGCGTCCCTTCCGGGGCCGCGGGCGCACGCCGTCCCCGTTGCTCCGATCGCCCTGAGCGGCGTCGTAGCGGCCGTAGGCGTCGACGATCTGCCCCACCAGCTTGTGCCGGACCACGTCGTCACTGGTCAGCCGGCAGAAGGCGATGTCGTCGATATCACCCAGGATGCTCTCGATCGTGCGGAGTCCGCTGGTCGTCCCTCCGGGCAGGTCCACCTGGGTGACGTCCCCGGTGACCACGATCTTCGACCCGAAGCCGAGCCTGGTGAGGAACATCTTCATCTGCTCGGGCGAGGTGTTCTGCGCCTCGTCCAGGATGATAAAGGAGTCATTAATGGTCCGGCCCCGCATATACGCCAGGGGCGCCACCTCGATGGTCCCGGCGGCCATCAGCTTGGGGATGGAGTCCGGGTCGAGCATGTCGTGCAGGGCGTCGTAGAGGGGGCGCAGGTAGGGGTCGATCTTGTCGTAGAGGCTGCCGGGAAGGAAGCCCAGCCGCTCACCGGCCTCGACCGCGGGGCGGGTGAGGATGATCCGGTTGACTTCCTTGTCCTGCAGTGCCTTGACCGCCTTGGCCATGGCCAGGTACGTCTTGCCGGTACCGGCCGGGCCGATGCCGAAGACCACGGTGCGCCGGTCGATGATGTCGACGTACCGCTTCTGGTTCACCGTCTTGGGGCGGATCGTCCTGCCCCGGTTGGACAGGATGTTGGTGGTCAGCACGTCGGCGGGGCGTTCGCCCTCGGGCGCGCTCAGCATGTGGACCATGCGTTCGATGGTGTCCGGGGTGACGTGAGTGCCGCTCTTGGCGAGTTCGATCAGCTCCTCCACGAGGCGGACCACGACGGCCGTCTCCTCAGGGGTGCCGCTGATGGTGAACTCGTTGCCTCGGACGTGGATGTCGCTCTTGAAGGACCGCTCCAGCGCCCTGAGGAGCTCGTCCCCCGAGCCCAGCAGGCTGATCATCGTGTGGTCGTCCGGCACCACGACCTTGACCTGGCTGTCCGGGTCCGGGTGCGTGTGAGTTGACTCGGCCATGGTGTGGCCTTGCGGCCGCTGTCCCTACCCTTCGGTCACGTCCCCGGCTCCGGTGCGCGGGGCTCCTCGCGGACGGGCCGCACACCGTGCCCGGCGGGTCTCCACGGGTGCGTGGGGCACTCGAAGTTGCCGGTGGGGCCCGTCAGCGAGTCTACCAACGCGGGCCCGGCGAACTCGATTCGTTATTCGCCGGGCCTTCACCGGCTCGGGGCGGCAGCCGCTGTCCGCCGACCGTCCTCCAAGCGACAGCCGGAGTACGGGAGCCGCTGTCAGCCGGGGGGCCAGTTCAGCCCGCGTCCGCCGAGCACGTGCGCGTGGAGGTGGAAGACGGTCTGTCCGGCGCTGGCGCCGGTGTTGAAGACCAACCGGTACCCGGAGTCCGCCAGGCCCTCGGACTTGGCCACCTCGTGGGCCTCCCTGACCACGGTGTCCATGAGCCCGCTGTCGTCGGCGGCCGCCGACGCGGCGTCGGGGTGGTGGTCGCGCGGGATGACCAGGACGTGCGTGGGCGCCTGGGGATTAATATCGCGGAAGGCGACCGTGCGCTCCCCCTCGCGGACGATCTCCGCGGGCACCTC
Source organism: Nocardiopsis nanhaiensis (assembly GCF_054778635.1). Taxonomy (NCBI): domain Bacteria; kingdom Bacillati; phylum Actinomycetota; class Actinomycetes; order Streptosporangiales; family Nocardiopsidaceae; genus Nocardiopsis; species Nocardiopsis nanhaiensis. The sequence goes on along the minus strand of NZ_BAAGZJ010000014.1, from coordinate 83,049 downwards.
CCGCTTGACGATCTTGCAGAAAAGGCAGTCGGGATCGACCATCGCTCACCTTCCGTCTCGCGGCGCAGCGGAACCGCTCTGGGCATGTCGGGGACCATGATGCCGCAGGTGGCCGCAGAGGGAGACGGGGACCGTGGTGCCGCGGGTGTCCCCAGAGGGCGCAGAGAGAAGATATGAATCCTCAACTTTTCCGCAACGGATCCGATCCGGGTTCCCCACCGCCTGGAAGGCCAGGCACGATAGGCTTTTCATCCGTGCGCGTCAGACCATCGGCGGCGTCCGCTGCTTGGCCAGATCCGGCGTGTTCGGATTGAAAGACACGTCTACCTGGAAAAGAAGAGGTATGCCCTTTCGTAAACCCCGCGACAAGGGTGTGCGTCGAACTGATGTGACGACAGAAACCTTGGTGGCCGGGGCCACCACGGCGCCACTCTCGGTCGAGTGGGACGCTGACCACGCCGTGACGGAGCTCTATCGGGAGCACTACCGTCCGCTCGTTCGGCTTGCCGCCCTGCTCGTCCGGGACCACGCGACCGCGGAGGAAGTCGTCCAGGACGCCTTCGTGGCCATGCACGGGGCCTGGCGCCGACTCAGGGATCCGAACAAGGCACTGTCCTACCTCCGGCAGGCGGTAGTGAACAAGGCCAGGTCGGTGCTGCGCCACCGCGCGGTCGTGGAGAAGCACGCGCCGAAGGCCCTGCCCGACGCGCCCAGCGCCGAACACGGCGCCATGAACCTTCTGGAACGCGAGGCCGTCATCGGGGCCCTGCGTAAGCTACCCACCCGTCAGCGAGAGGCCATCGTGCTCCGGTACTACGGCGACCTGTCCGAAGCACAGATCGCGGACGCCATGGGCATTAGCCGAGGCGCAGTCAAGAGCCACACATCGCGTGGCATCACCGCCCTCCGCTCTGTACTGGAGCACAAGTCATGAGCAGCCCCAACGACCGAAACGATCTCGAGTTCGAGAGCCAGCTCCGCCAGATACTCAAGACGGAGGCCGACGATGTGTCGCCTTCCGCTGAGGGACTCAACCTCATCCGGGAGCGTACCGAGCGCCATCGCGGCTCGGCCTGGTTCGGGTTGCCGTGGCTACGTCCCGCGACAGCCGTGGCGGCAGCGGTCCTGATCGCCGCCTCAGTGATCATGTCGAGCCCGCAGGTACGCGACCAGGTGATGGACATCGTCCCGGCTGGCGCTGACCGCGAGGAAGCACCTCCGCAGGCAGACCAGGGCGCGGACAGCGACGTGGCGGCCCCCACCCCCACCACCGACTCGGCCAGCGGCACCTCCGTGCCGGAGGAAGAGCACGCAGAGCCGGACCCTGAGAGCTCACCCACCTACGACGAGGACGACGCCTCAGAGGACGAGGGTGTCGAATCCGCCGGCTCGTGCCCGCCCGAGGACGACGTCACGCCCACGGGGACCCGAGGGCCGAACGAGAACGACGAGGACGAGCGGGAGTCCACCGACACCGAGGCCGCGGACTGCGACCCCGCAGAGGAACCGACCGACGAGCCCACCGACGGCAACGGCGACGACCCCGGAAACGGTGACGATCCCGGTAACGGCAATGATGACCCCGGTGACGGCAATGACGATCCCGGTGACGGCAACGGCGGCGGTTCGGGCGGCAACGGCGGCGATGAGAACGGCGCCAGCACCGAGTGATCCTGCTCCGAGGAACGTGAAGAGGGGCCTGCGCGATCTCCGGCGCGGGCCCCTTTCGACGTTCCATCCTGTCAGCCCAAGCGGCTTAGCCGGGTGGCCTGTCCCTACCAGCGCCCGGTTCTGGACTGGAGCACCGACAGAGCGGCCATCCCGGCGGTGGAGGTGCGCAGGACCGACGGCCCCAGCAGGCCCCTGACCGCCCCGGCACCGTCGAAGGCCGCCAACTCGGCGTCGGAGACGCCGCCCTCGGGGCCCACCACCAGGACGATGTCCGCGCCGTCGGCCGAGGGCAGGGGCACCTCTGACAGACGCTGGGCCCCCTGCTCGTGGAGCACCACGGCCAGGTCCGCCTCGGCGAGCAGTGCCGCCACACCCTTGCGGCCGAGCGGCTCGGTGACTTCGGGAATCCGCGCACGGCGGGCCTGCTTGGCCGCTTCCCGGGCACCGGACCGCCACTTGAGCAGCGCCTTGGCCCCGCGGTCGCCGCGCCACTGGGTGACGCAGCGCTCGGCGGACCAGGGGACGAGGACATCGACCCCCGCCTCGGTCATCATCTCCACCGCGAGTTCTCCCCGGTCCCGCTTGGGCAGAGCCTGAACGACGGTGATCCGGGGATTCGGCTCCGGCTCGGTCCAGCGCTCCACCACCCGGCAGACCAGGGTGTCCTTGCCGACGACCTCGGCTACCCCGCAGCGCACACGCTGGCCGAGACCGTCGCAGAGGTCGACGGTCTCGCCGACCCGGACTCGACGGACCGCGGCGGCGTGCCGCCCTTCCGGCCCGTCGAGTCGGATCGGGTCACCCGCCAGGACGGCGGTCTCGACCAGGAAGACCGGTGGGGTCACTTGGCGCCGAAGGCGTCACGGATCTTGGAGAAGAACCCGCCGTGCCCGGGACTGAAACGGCCCGGGTTCTGGTCCTCCCCGCGCAGCTCCGCGAACTTGCGCAGCAGGGCCTCCTGCTCCTCGTCCAGCTTGCCCGGGGTCTCCACGTCGACGCGGATGCGCAGGTCGCCGCGGCCGCCGCCGTCCAGGTGGGTAACGCCCTTGCCCGGCAGGTTGATGACGTGGCCCGAGTTGGTGCCCGGACGCAGGTCGATGTTCTCGGTGCCGTCGAGTGTGTCGAAGGCGAAGGAAGCGCCCAGGGCCGCCGCCGTCATCGGGACGGTGATGGTGCAGTGCAGGTCGTCACCGCGGCGCTCGAACGTCGGGTGTGCCTTCTGCACGACCTCGAGGATGATGTCGCCGCGCGGCCCGCCGTTGGGTCCGACCTCGCCCTCGCCCGCGAGCTGGATGCGGGTGCCGTCGTCGACACCGGCGGGGATCTTGACGGTCCGGGTCACCTTCTCCCGCACCCGGCCCTCGCCCGCGCAGTCGCCGCAGGGGTTGGTGATGACCGCACCCTGCCCCGAGCACTGCGGGCAGGGGCGCGAGGTCATGACCTGGCCGAGGAAGGAGCGCGTGACCTGGGAGACCTCTCCCTGGCCGTGGCACATGTCACAGGTGCTGCGGTGCGAACCGGCCGCCGTGCCCTCGCCCTGACAGGTGTCGCACAGGACAGCCGTGGGGAAGGTGATCTCCTTGCTCACACCGAACGCGGTCTCGACGAGGTCGAGCTCGATGCGGATCTTGATGCTGCGTCCGCGCCGAACCCGCTCCCGCGGCCCGCGGCCGCCGGGCTGGCCCCCGCCGAAGAAGGCGTTCATGATGTCGTCGAAGGCGAACCCGCCCGCGCCGCCGAACCCACCGGCGCCGCCACCGCCTCCGCCAGGGGCGAAGGGGTCGTGGCCCATATCGAACATCCGACGCTTGTTCTCGTCGGAGAGGACCTCGTAAGCCTGGGTCACTTCCTTGAAGCGATCCTGGGTGGCGGGGTCCGGGTTGATGTCCGGATGCAGCTCGCGCGCGAGCCGCCGGTACGCCTTCTTGATCTCGTCCTTGGACGCGTCGCGACGCACCCCGAGAACCTGGTAATAGTCTCTGGCCACTGAGTTACTGTCCTGCCAAAATCTGTCCGACATACCGAGCCACCGCACGGACGGCGCCCATTGTCCCTGGGTAGTCCATACGGGTGGGTCCCACCACACCGATCTTGGCCAGCGACTGGTTTCCCACACCGTAGTCGGCCGACACGATGGAAGTGGACCGAAGGCCCTCGTGGAAGTTCTCCGCGCCGATGCGCACGGTGAGCATCGAGGGGTCCTTCGCCTCACCGAGCAAACGGATGAGGACCATGTTCTCTTCCAGTGCTTCTAGCACCTCGCGCAGGCTGGCTGCGAAGTCGACGGCCGCGAGGTTGGCGGTGCCCGCCAGGACGATCTTCTCCTCGTGCCGTTCGACGAGGCTCTCCAGCAGAACCGAGAGGACCGCGACTGCGACCGGGCGGTCCTCCGGCGCGACGTGGGCGGGCAGGTCTTCCACCGCGTCCGGCACGTCGCCGAGGTGCCGTCCGGCTATGGCCCGATTGAGCATGGTGCGCAGGTCGTTGACCACGGTTTCGCTGACGGAGCCCAGCCCGTCGATGACGCGCTGTTCGACCCGTCCGGTGTTGGTGATGACGACCATCATGATGCGCTGGCCGCCAAGCGGAACGAGTTCCACGTGCTGGACAGAAGACCGGGTGAGCGACGGGTACTGAACGATCGCTACCTGCCGGGTGAGCTGCGCGAGCAGCCGCACCGTGCGGGCGACGATCTCGTCGAGGTCCACCGCACCGCCGAGGAAGGACTCGATGGCGCGCCGTTCAGCGGCGGAGAGGGGCTTGACCGAGGAGAGCCGGTCGACGAAGAGCCGGTAGCCCTTGTCGGTGGGCACCCGCCCCGCACTGGTGTGCGGCTGGGCGATGTACCCGTCCTCCTCCAAGGCGACCATCTCGTTGCGGATGGTCGCTGAGGAGACACCGAGGGGGTGCCGGTCCGCCAAGGCCCTGGAACCGACCGGTTCGTTGGTGTTGACGAAGTCCTCGACGACGGCACGCAGGACCGCGAGCTTGCGCTCATCCAGCAACTCGCCACCTCCTGGCGCTCCATGGTCCTTGGTGCTAATTCTATGCCCGGCCGCAAACCCACACGGCTACCCGCGGGTAGTAACAAGCCCTGGGCTCCGGTTTCTTCCCGCGCGATCGGCGACGTGCGCCACCTGCCGGCGGCGCTCCCGGACACACCACCAGTAGACTGCACCACCGTGGCTACCAAGGGAACCGGCCGCTACGGCCGCGACGTTCTGGCTGGAGACTGGCGACGACCGAAGAAGGGCGCTGTACGCGAGATACCCCTCAGTCGCGACCTCGTCGTCGAGGACGCCGACGAGACCTTCTGCGGTGCCGTGGTGTCCTGGGACAAGGCCACTGTGACCCTGGAGGACCGGAGCGGCCGCAAGAGGGTGTTCGACCTCGGCCCCGCCGCGTTCCTGGAGGACGGGAAGCCGGTGACGCTGGTGCGCCCGACCGCCGTTCCCCAAGGCCCGATGCGCAGCGCCTCCGGATCGATCGCCGTGGCCGACGCGCGGGCGCGCACCGCCCGGGAGAGCCGGATCTACGTGGAGGGCGCCCACGACGCCGAACTGGTCGAGAAGGTCTGGGGCCACGACCTGCGGGTGGAAGGGGTGGCCGTCGAGTTCCTGGAGGGGATCGACGACCTTCCATCGGTGGTGGCGGAGTTCTCCCCCGGCCCGGGGCGCAGACTGGGGGTGCTGGTGGACCACCTGGTGCCCGGTTCCAAGGAGAGCAGGATCGCGGAGCGGGTCCGGGGCGACGACGTACTCGTGGTCGGACACCCCTATGTGGACGTGTGGCAGGCCGTGCGGCCGGACGCGGTGGGGATCCGGGCGTGGCCCGAGGTCCCGCGGGGCCTCCCGTGGAAGGAGGGGGTCGTCGACGCCCTGGGGTGGCGGCTGGAGACGGGTGAGGCCTGGCGCCGGATCCTGGGTTCGGTCCGCGGCTACGGGGACCTCGAACCCTCGCTGCTGGGGCGCGTCGAGGAGCTCATCGACTTCGTCACGGGACCGCACCCCGCGGAAGACTAGGATTACCCCACCACGTCGTCTGACGACGCTTCGGGCATTCGTGGTCATCGGTACAGCCTGGTAGCCCGGGAAACAGAACAAGCGTCCCTCAACAGCGGAGCTTAGGAAGAGCATGAGCGAGACCCCGTCGAACCCTCCGTCCCCGGACGACCCGCAGGGGCACCAGCCGCCGAGCCCGCCGCCCCACCCCGAGCAGCAGCCGCCGCAGTCTCCGCCGCCCGAACAGCAGCAGTACGGCCAGCCGCCCTACGGCCAGCAGTACGAGCAGCAGGGATACGGTCAGCCCGGCTACGCCCAGCCGTCCGGTGGCCAACAGGGGCACCCGCAGCAGCCCCCGTACCAGGCGCCGCCGCAGCAGCCCCCGCAACAGCCCCCGCAGCAGGCACCGCAGGGACAACCCCAACAACCCTATGGGCAGCCCTCCGGCGGTCAGCCCGGATGGGGGCAGCCGTCCGGTGGCCAGGCGCCACAGCAGCCCTACGGACAGCAGTACGGTCAGCCCGGTTACGCCCAGCCTTCCGGCGGTCAGCCCGGCTACCCGCAACAGCCCCCGCAGCAGGCACCGCCGCAGCAGCCCTACGGACAGCCTCAGCAGCCCCATTACCAGGTCGCGGAGCAGCAGCCCCCCGGCTACGCCCAGCCCGGCGCCTACGGGCAGCCGCAGGCCCAGCAGCCCGCTCAGGACGGTGCCAACGACATCCTCGTCGCGATGCTCGCCCACCTGTCCGGGTTCGTCATCGCTTTCCTGGGGTGGCTCCCGCCGCTGGCGGTCTACTTCGCCAAGCGCAACCAGTCGCCGTTCATCCGCCACCACGCCTCCGAAGCGGCCAACTTCCAGATCACGCTGCTGATCCCGTACGTTCTGGCTGGCATCACCTTCGTCGGTCTGGGTATCGTCTTCCCGAACCTGATCTGGATCGGATACCTGCTCATCGCACTAGTGTGGATCGTCGCGATCGTCTTCGGGGTCATGGGAGCCTCCGGCGCCAACAAGGGTGCTTGGTACCGCTACCCGGTGAGCATCCGACTCCTGAAGTAGAACAAGCTCCCGCACACCAAGGAACTCTCATGTCCTATCCGAACACCCCGCCTCCGGAGGACCCCTACGGCCAGGGCGGCCAGTACCCCGGCCAGGGCGGCTCCGGCGGTTACCCGTCCCAGCCCGGCCCGTACGACGGGGGGCAGCAGCCCGGCTATCCGCCGCCCGGTACCGGCGGTTACCCGCCGCCCGGTGACCCGCAGCAGGGCGGTTACCCGCCACAGGGGTACCCCCAGCAAGGCGGATACCCGCCCCAAGGAGGCCCGCACCAGGGCGGTTACCCGCCGCCCGGCGGCTACCCTCCGCCCGGCCCGGGTGGCTACCCCGGCCAGCAGGGCGGGTACGCGCCGCCCCCGGGCTACGGCGACTCCTCGGCCGTCACCGGCCAGGCCAACCAGGAGGAGCGGACCTTCGCGCTGCTCACCCACCTGAGCGGCATCATCCTGGGCTTCGTCGTCCCGCTGGTCATGTACCTGATCAAGAAGGACGAGTCGCCCTTCCTCCGGGACCAGGCGGCCCAGGCGCTGAACTTCCAGCTCCTGCTGCTGATCGGCTACGTCATCGCGATCCCGCTGACGCTCATCTTCATCGGCTCGATCCTGAGCTTCGCGCTGTGGGTGTGCGCGATCGTGTTCGGCATCTTGGCCGGCATGGCCAGCAACCGCGGCGAGTGGTACCGCTACCCGGTGAATGTCGGCTGGGTCAAGTAGACCCGTCTGTACCACCTCTGGGGCCCGGCAGCGCCGGGCCCCACTCCGTGTTCGGGGCCCGGCCGTTCCGCCCTCAGGTGAGGTCGCGGACCACCGCGTCCGCGAGCAGGCGGCCCCGCCGGGTCAGCGCGGCGCGCCCCTCGGCGTGCGCCCGCTGGTCCAGAAGACCCTCCCCCACCAGGCGCCGGGCGGCCGCCAGTCCCTGAGCGTCCAGCAACTCCAGGGGGCAGCCCTCTTCCACGCGCACTTCGAGCAGGATCCGTTCGAACCTGCGCTCGGCGCCGGTGAGGACCTCGCGGGCCTGGGCCGGGCTGTCGCCGCCGGCCAGGCGAGCCGCGTACGCGGCGGGGTGCTTGACGTTCCACCAGCGGGTTCCGCCGACGTGGCTGTGCGCGCCCGGTCCGATGCCCCACCAGTGGCCGCCGGTCCAGTAGAGAGAGTTGTGCGCGCTGCGGCCCTCCGCGGTGCGCGCCCAGTTGGACACCTCATACGGCGTGTAACCGGCCTTGGCCAAGGCCTCGTCGGCCATGAGGTAGCGGTCGGCCATGGCGTCGTCGTCCGGCTCGGTGAGTTCGCCCCGCCGGACCCGGGCGGCCAGCCGGGTTCCCTCCTCGACGATCAGTGAGTAGGCGGACAGGTGGTCCGGGCCTGCCCCGATCGCGGCCTCGAGGGAGGCCGCCCAGTCCTCGTCGCTCTCCCCGGGGGTGCCGTAGATGAGGTCGAGGTTGACGTGCTCGAAACCCGCGTCTCGGGCCCAGGCCACGCACTGTTCGGGGCGGCCCGGGGTGTGCCCTCGCTCCAAGATCCGCAGGACGTGGGGCTGCGCGCTCTGCATGCCGAAGGACACCCGGGTGAACCCGGCCGCGCGCAGACGGCGCAGGTAGTCGGGGTCGACCGTCTCGGGGTTGGCCTCCGTGGTGATCTCGGCGTCGTCGGTGAAGCCGAAGCGCTCGCGGATCGCGGTGATGAGTCGGCCGAGGTCCTCCGCCGACAGGAGGGTGGGTGTGCCGCCGCCGACGAACACGGTACTGACGGGCGGCCGGTCCCCGGCCAGCACCCGGTCGGCCAGCTCGACCTCGGCGGCCGCCTGGCCCGCGTAGGTCTGGCGGGAGGCCGTGGCGGTGCCGTCCCGGGAGACGAGCTCGTCGGCGGTGTAGGTGTTGAAGTCGCAGTAGCCGCACCGGGTGACGCAGAAGGGCACGTGTACGTAGAACCCGAGCGGGCGCTCACCGAGCTGGGTGAGCGAGGCTGCGGGAAGGTCCCCGGTCCGGGGCACGGGTTCGCCGTCGAGGGCTACGGATGGCATACCTCCAGTGTCGCCGACACGGCGGCGTGCCCGGCACGGCGGTGAGCCTGGGAGCTGGGTGGGAGCGGCTGAGGAGGAGCCAGTGTGTCCCGGGGCTCCCGCCCCCGAGAGTTGCGACACACGTGCCCGGGCCAGGACCGCGGAGTGCGGCGCTGAGCTGGCCCTTCGCCGAAGTTCCCTGGAGGAAGGGTCTTTCGGCCTCCTGGGAGCGGTACCACGGGACCTCGTTCCCGGTCTCTCACCAGGATTGTCTGGATGTGGCCACTACACACCGGCGAAAGGACACACGATGTCCGGCAATACGACCACCCACCGAGCCGCGTCGGCCGAGAACCGAACGCTCATCGGTTCGCCCGCGGCCCGCTACGTCTTCGCCGCCACCCGCCTCTCCATCGGCTGGGTCTTCCTGTGGGCCTTCTTCGACAAGCTGCTGGGGCTGGGCTTCGCCACCCCGACGGAGGCCTCCTGGCTCAACGGCGCAAGCCCGACGGAGGGTTTCCTGGCCAACGCCTCCGGACCCTTCGCCGGGGCGTTCGGCTCCATCGCCGGGACGTTCTGGGCGGACCCGCTGTTCATGGTGGGACTGCTGGCCATCGGCGCGGCCCTGATGCTCGGTGTCGGCGAACGGATCGCCGCTGCCTCGGGTGCGCTGATGATGATCCTGATGTGGGCTGCGGTGCTGCCCCTGGACAACAACCCGTTCATGGACGACCACATCGTCTACGCCCTGGTCTTGGTGGGCCTGGCGCTGGTGCGCTCCGGCGACACCCTGGGCCTGGGCCACTGGTGGGGCTCGACGGCGCCGGTGAAGAGGTTCCCCTTCCTGCGCTGAGGCCGCAGGGGGAACGGGGGCGCGTGCGCGCGGCACGCGCCCCCTTCGCGTGTGCGGGGGCAGAGGGTGGGGGCAGGGCCGTGTTCGGGAGTCTGGCCGATGGGTGGGGATCAGAGCCGGTGGGCCGGGGTCAGAGCCCGTGGGCGGCGTTCTCCGTGTCTCGGCGCAGCGGGGAGGGTGCGTCGAGTCGGGCCTCGGGCACCGCTGCGGACGGGACAGCCGCGGTCGAGCCCCGGACGACCAGCTCGGGGTCGAAGACGTACTCGGCGTGCGAGACGGGGTGCCCGGCGATCTCATCGCACAGGGCCCGCACGGCGGCCATGGCCATCGGGGTGATGGGCTGGCGGACGGTGGTGAGCGGCGGATCGGTGAAGGCGATGAGCTGGGAGTCGTCGTAGCCGACCACGGAGAAGTCCTGGGGTACGCGCAGGCCGCGCTGGCGGGCCGCTCGGATGGCGCCGAGGGCCATGATGTCGGACCCGCAGACCATGGCGGTGACGCCGCGCTCGATGAGGCGCGTGGCGGCGGCGTGTCCGCCCTCCACACCGAACAGGGAGAGTTCGACGAGGCCGTCGGCGTCGAGTCCGTGCTCGGTGAGGGCCTGGTGGAAGCCGTCGAGCTTGCGGCGGACCGGGACGTAGCGCTCGGGCCCGCTGGTGAAGCCGATGCGGGTGTGGCCGAGCGCCGCCAGGTGGTTGACGGCCAGGCGCCCGGCCTCGCGGTCGTCTGCGGAGATGAACGCGGCCGGGATCGACTCCGTGTAGCCGTTGACCAGCACGATCGGCAGGCGCCGGGAGACCAGGGCCTGGTAGCGCTCGTGCGAGGCGGAGGTGTCGGCGTGCTTGCCCGAGATGAAGAGGATGCCGGAGACGTTGCGCTCCAGCAGCAGTTCGACGTACTCGTCCTCCGATATCCCGCCCGGGGTCTGGGTGCAGAGCACCGGCGTGTAGCCGCGCTGGGCGAGCGCACCCTCGGCGGCCTGGGCGAACATCGGGAAGACCGGGTTGTCCAGCTCGGGGATCACCATGCCGACCAGGCCCGCTGAGCGCTGTCGCAACCGGGCGGGGCGTTCGTATCCCAGCACGTCGAGGGCGGTCAGGACGGCTTTGCGGGTGTCGCTGCCGACTCCGGGTTTGTCGTTGAGCACCCGCGAGACGGTCGCCTCGCTGACGCCTGCGTGCCGCGCGATATCGGCAAGTCGTGGACCCATAAGGGCAACTCTAGTCGAGATCGTCGTCACACGGACGAAAGTTGGCGGTAATCTTGCGCAAGAACTTGCAGACGCGACAGGGAAGGACCCCCGCTGATGAAGCACGAGTCGCACTGGTGGCGTGAGGCCGCTATCTACCAGATCTACGTGCGTAGCTTCGCCGACTCCAACGGGGACGGGGAGGGCGACCTGACGGGGATCCGCGAGCGCCTCCCCCACCTCGCCGAACTCGGTGTGGACGCGATCTGGCTCACGCCCTTCTACGTCTCGCCCCTTGCCGACGGCGGTTACGACGTCGCCGACTACCGGGACGTGGACCCGCGATTCGGCACGCTCGAGGACTTCGACGCCCTCCTGGCCGCCGCCCACGATCTGGGCATCCGCGTGATCATCGACGTGGTCCCCAACCACTCCTCCTCCGCGCACCGCTGGTTCCGCGAGGCCGTGGCGGCCGAGCCGGGCAGCGACGCCCGCTCCCGCTACATCTTCCGGGACGGCAAGGGCCCGGGCGGCGACGAGCCGCCCAACAACTGGAAGTCCATCTTCGGCGGCCCGGCCTGGACCCGCCTCAAGACCGCCGAAGGCACACCCGAGCAGTGGTACCTGCACCTGTTCGACCCCGAGCAGCCCGACTTCGACTGGACCAACCAGGAGGTGCACGACGAGTTCGACGACGTCCTGCGCTTCTGGCTGGACCGGGGCGTCGACGGGTTCCGGATCGACGTCGCCCACGGCATGGTCAAGGACCCGGCCCTGCCGGACATCGACGACGGCGCCAAGGCCGACCTGCTCGACGGCAGCACGTCCCTGCCCTACTTCGACCAGGACGGCGTCCACGACATCTACCGCCGCTGGTCGGGCATTGCCGCGAGCTACCCCGGCAACCGGACACTGGTGGCCGAGGCCTGGGTGGAGGACGCCGAGCGGGTGGCGCGCTACCTGCGCCCGGACGAGCTGCACCAGGCGTTCAACTTCGAGTACCTCACCGCTCCATGGGACGCGGCGCGCCTGCGCACGGTGATCGACGGCTCCCTGGCGGCCAACGGTGCGGTGGGCGCCGCCACCACCTGGGTGCTCTCCAACCACGACGTCACCCGGCACGTCACCCGCTTCGGCGGCGGAGAGCAGGGGCTGCGCAGGGCGCGGGCCGCCACGCTGCTCATGCTCGGCCTGCCCGGTTCGGTCTACCTCTACCAGGGCGAGGAGCTGGGCCTTCCCGAGGTCACCGACCTGCCGGAGGACACACTCCAGGACCCCACCTGGGAGCGCTCGGGCCACACCGACCGCGGCCGCGACGGCTGCCGTGTCCCGCTTCCCTGGGAGGGCCGGACCGCCCCGTTCGGGTTCGGCCCCGAGGGCAGCACGCCGTGGCTTCCGGTACCCGACGAGTGGGCGGGCCTGTCCCGCGCCGCTCAGCGCGGGGTGGCGGGTTCGACCCTGGATCTCTACACCACCGCGCTCGGCCTGCGCCGTGACCTCGACGCCCTTGGCGACGGCTCCATGACCTGGCTCGACTCGCCCGAAGGCGTTCTGTACTTCGAGCGTGAGCCGGGTGTGCGGGTCGCGGTGAACACGACCGAGGCACCGGTGGAGTTGGCCGCCGGACCGAACGCCTCCGGCGAGGTTCTGGTCGCGAGCGGCCCCGGAGCCGAGCTCACCACGGACACGCTGTCCCTGCCCGCCGAGACCGCGGTGTGGCTGCGGGCGTAACGCGCATCCCTGACGCGGGCGTCGGGCTGACTCGATTCCCGGCGCCCGTGCACCACCCCCGCCCCCCACCGACCCCGAACCTCTCTGCCATCCGCGGGGCACACCCCGCTCTCGGGCCCCGCCAGTCACGTTTGGAGACCCTAGTGAGGTCCCTTCTTCCCCTGTGCGCGGGTGGGCTGGTGCTCGTCCTGACCGCCTGCTCGACCGCCGACGAACCCGTGGACAAGCGCTTCACCGAACCGCTCACCATCTGGGCCGACGAGGACCGCGCCCTGGCTATGCAGACCTTCGCCGAGGCCTTCACCCGCGGTTCCGACCGCGAGGTGGAGGTGATCGTGGTGGAGCACGAAGAGCTGCGCGCCAGCTTCCTGACCACGCACGCCAGCGGCATCGGCCCGGACATCCTCGTGGGCCCGCACGACTGGACCGGAGAGCTGGCGCTGGCCGAGGCCGTCTCCCCGGTCGGCCTGTCCGACGGCGACGCCGACGCCTTCGCCGCCGGTGCCCTGGAGGCGGTCACCTACGACGGCGAGGTGTACGGCGTCCCCTACGCCACCGAGAACCTGGCGCTGTTCCGCAACACCGACCTCGTAGCGGACGAGCCCGGCTCCGTGGAGGAACTCGTGGAGGCCGGTACCGACCTGGTGGACTCCGGCACCGTCGACCAGGCCCTGAGCCTGCAGATGGGCGACGAGGGCGACGCCTACCACATCCACCCGTTCTTCACCTCGGCCGGCGGATACCTGTTCGGCGAGGACTCCTCCGGCGACCCCGACCCCACGGACCTCGGGGTGGCGGCAGCGGAGTCGGTGGAGGCCTTCGAGCTCTTGGCCGAACTCGGGGAGGACGGTTCGGGAGTACTCACCCGCAGCACGGACCCCGACAACGCGACCGACCTGTTCGCCTCCGGCGCGGCACCGTTCCTGGTCAGCGGGCCTTGGAGCGTACCGGCGGCGCAGGACGCGGAACTGTCGTACGAGGTCAGCTCGATCCCGGCGTTCGCCGACGGTGACGCCGCGCGGTCCCTGCTCGGTGTGCAGACCTTCTTCATCGCCTCGGGCACCGAGGACCCGGACCTCGCCGCGGACTTCGCGGAGTCCTTCGTCTCCGACCCCGAGCTGTCGGTGATCCTGCACGAGGCCGACCCCCGCGTGCCCGCCCTGACGGACGCCCTGGAGGTGGTCGCCGATCACGACCCCGACATGGACGCGTTCCAGCAGGCGGGTGAGGGTGGTCTGCCGATGCCCGCGATCCCGGAGATGGAGTCGGTGTGGAGCCCGTTCTCCCAGGCCGCCGCGGACATCGTCGGCGGCACCGACCCCTCCCAAGCGCTGGCTGAGGCGGAGCGGCAGATCATCGACGGCTTCGACGACTGAACTCCGCCCGCCTCGCTGGAGCGGGTGTTCCCCGGCCCCGCCTCCCAGGCAGTACGTCCGGGAGGCGGGCAAGGCCCGAACCAAGGCCGAGGGCGGCCGCCAGGGCAAAGGCCGGGCCAAGGGCCGAACGAACACGGTTTTCTCGCGTTGGGTAGTCGCCCTGGAACCCTGGGGCAGGCATCACCCATCCGTTTCCAGGGTGTTTCCACATCTTTATCCCCAGGGACTGCAAAGCCTTTCAAAGGCTGCAAGTTATTGCTAACGTCACATCACCAAGCATGCCCGCAACGGACCCGGGTCCTCCGGTGAACCGCATGCACGACCTTCGACAGGCCTCCCGGAAGGAAGACACCATGAGATCCCGCAGCGCTTCAGCGGTCGCCGGTATCGCCGCGATCGCGCTTATGGCGACCGCCTGCAACGGCGACAGCGACAACGGAGGCGACGAGGGCTCGGCCGAGGGCACGCTCGTCATCTGGTCCGACCCCGAACGGGCCGACGCCATCGAGGGTTCGGCCACCGAGTTCGCAGAGGCCAACGGCATCGAGGTCGACGTACAGAACGTCTCCTTCGACGACATCCAGGGCGACCTGGTCAACGCCCACCAGGCGGGTAACGCCCCCGACATCTTCATCGGTGCGCACGACTGGACCGGCAACCTCATGCGCAACGGCGCCGTCCAGCCCGTAGAGCTCCCGGCCGACCGCGCGGAAGCGCTGGACGAGACCGCCATCGACGCGATGTCGCTGGAGGGCCAGCTGCTGGGTGTGCCCTACGCCCAGGAGAACATCTTCCTGATGCGCAACACCGAGATGGCGCCCGACGCCCCCGAGACGTTCGAGGAGCTCGTCGAGGTCGGCACCGAGCTCCAGGACGACGGCGAGGTCGACGAGGTCCTGGCCATGGCCGTGGACCAGGAGGGCGACCCGTTCCGGATGAACGCCCTCATGAGCTCCGCCGGCGGTTACCTGTTCGGACAGGACGGGGAAGGCGACTGGGACCCGGAGGACCTCGGGGTCGGCAGCGACGAAACTATCGAGGCGATGGAGACGATCGCCGAGTACGGCGAGGAGGGCGAGGGCGTACTCCGCCGCACCATCACCGTCGAGAACGAGGCCGCGCTCTTCACCGACGGCGAGGCCCCCTTCTTCGTGGCCGGACCGTGGAACGTCGGTGACATCAACGCCTCCGACATCGACTACGAGATCAGCGCCATCCCCGGCTTCGAAGGCATGGACCCGGCCTCTCCCTACATCGGCTACCAGTCCTTCTTCGTCACCGAGGGCAGCGCCAACAGCGCCCTCGCCGAGGAGTTCGTGGTCAACCACGTCACCGACACCGACTTCGTCCTGGACCTCTACGAGGCCGACCCCCGCACGCCCGTTCAGGTCGAGGCCCTGGAGAGCGTCTCCGAAGACGACCCCAACATCGCCGTGATGGCCGAGACCGCCGAGGCCGGCGTCGCCATGCCGAACATCCCCGAGATGGGTGAGACCTGGGAGCCGCTGGGCGTGGCCCAGGCCCAGATCATCGGCGGCGCGGACGCCCGCGAGTCGCTGGAGACCGCGCACGAGACCATCGCCGAGCGGATCGGCTCCGAGTAGTGGCAGTCAACCGAAACGGCGCGGGCGCCCCCGAGAAGGGGGCGTCCGCCCGTCCATCACTGCCGGGAGGACGTTTCTCCGGCAACGGCTCCCTCCTCGGCCAGCTGGTCAAGATCGGCCTCCTCGGGCTGTTCACCGGTTTGGGCATCTGGGCGATCCTGCCCCTGTACATGGCGGGCAACTGGTGGGGAATCGGCCTGGCGGTGGCCGTGATGGCCCTCGTCTACTGGGTCTACCTGTCGAAACGCACGGTCCCGGCCAAGTACCTGGTCCCCGGCGTGCTGTTCCTGATGGCCTTCCAGATCTTCCCGGTGCTCTACACGATGAGCACGTCGATGACCAACATGAGCGACGGTCACCGGGGCGCCAAGGAACAGGCCATCGCCTCCATCGAGGCGTACTCGGTGGTCCGGGACGACGACTCCCCCGAGTACGTGCTCACCGTGGCCACCACCGGAGACCCCGAGACCGGCGACCTGGTCTTCCTGCTCACCGACTCCGAGGACAACGCCTACGCGGGCACCGAGGACGGGGTGAGCGAGCTCCCCGGTGCCGACGTCGACCAGGCGGGCAAGGTCACCGACGCCTTCGGCTACACCATCCTCACGCCCAACGAGGTCAACGCCCGCAGCGATGACCTCCAGGCCTTCGCCGTGCCCACGGACGACGGGGCGGGGATCCGCTCCAGCGGCCTCTCCAGCGCCTTCGAGGGCAACGCGCAGCGCGTCTACGACGAGGCCTGCGACTGTGTGGAGGACATCGAGACCGGCGAGGTCTACTACGCGGACGACGATCGCGGCGCCTTCTACAACGAGGACGGCGAGCGCCTTCCCCAGGGCTGGCAGGTCGGGGTCGGCTTCGACAACTTCATGCGGTTCCTGATCGACCCGGCTTTCGCCGCCTCGTTCTTCGGCACCCTGGTCTGGAACATCGCCTTCGCCGCCTCGGTCACGTTCCTGGTGTTCGTGCTCGGCCTCGCGATCGCGCTCACCCTGCACGTACCGAAGATGCGCGGCAAGGTGGTGTACCGGATCCTGGTGGTCCTGCCGTACGCCATGAGCTCACTGGCCATGTACCTGTTGTGGCGGGACATGTTCAACGCGGACTTCGGCCTGTTCAACCGGATGCTCGGCTTGCAGGTCGACTGGCTGGGGGACGTGTGGGCGGCCCGCGCCGCGGTGATCCTCGCCAACGTGTGGTTGGGCTATCCGTACATGTTCCTGGTCGCCACGGGTGCCCTCCAAGCCATCCCGCGCGAACTCGGACAGGCCGCGCAGCTGGACGGCGCGGGACCGTGGCAGGCGTTCCGGTACGTCACACTGCCCCTGCTCATGGTCGCGATGGCGCCGATCCTCATCGCCACGTTCGCGTTCAACTTCAACAACTTCAACGCGGTGTGGCTCCTCACCCGAGGCGGGCCGTTCGGTGCGGAGGGCACCGGCGCCGGCGGCGCCACCGACCTGCTCATCACCTACACCTACCGGCTGGCGTTCAGTGAGGCCACGGCCCAGTACGGGTACGCGGCGGCGCTGTCCGTGATGATCTTCCTCATCGTCTCGGTCCTCTCGGTGGTCAGTCTGAGCCGGACCAAAGCCCTGCAGGAGGTGGACCGATGACCGGTACTGACGTCGCCGTGAGGCCCGTCTACCAGCGTTCCAGCGGGCTCAGGGCCAGTCTGTGGCTCACCCGCCTGGGGTGGCGGCACGCGGTCATGTGGGTCGTCGTGGCCTTCGCGGTCTTCCCCGTGCTGTTCGTCGTCTCCGCGGCGATCAACCCCGTCGGTACGCTCAGCAGTTCCCAGCTGATACCCACCGGGGCCAGCCTCGACAACGCCCGGAACCTGTTCCAGAACACCCCGTTCACCACCTGGTACGCGAACTCGCTGTTCTTCGCCCTGACCAACGCGGCCGTCACCGTGCTGCTCTCGGCACTGGCGGCGTACGCGTTCAGCCGGATGCGCTTCAAGGGGCGCAGGGTGGGCCTGATCGGGCTCCTGGTCATCCAGATGTTCCCGCAGTTCCTGGCGATCGTCGCCATCTATCTGATGTTCTCCAACATCGGGGACGTCTACCCGGCGCTCGGTTTCGACACCCGGTGGGGGCTTCTGCTCGTCTACCTCGGCGGGGCCCTGAGCATCAACACCTGGTTGATGAAGGGCTTCTTCGACACGGTGCCGAAGGAGCTCGACGAGTCGGCCCAGATGGACGGGGCCACGCACGCGCAGGTGTTCTTCCGCATCATGCTGCCGCTGGTCACCCCGGTGCTGGCGATCGTGGCGCTGCTGGTGTTCATCAGCACGATCAACGAGTTCCTGATGGCCAGCGTGTTCCTGCGGGACACCGGTTCCCAGACCCTGGGCCTGGGCCTGTACCAACTGGTGGACTCGCAGCGCAACGCCAACTTCGGGATGTTCGCGGTGGGTGCGCTGATGCTCTCCCTACCCACGCTGATCGTGTTCTGGTTCCTCCAGCGCTACATCAGCGAGGGCCTGACCGCCGGGGCGGTCAAGGGCTAGCGGCTGACAGGGCCCGAGGAACAAAGGAGGGGCGCTCCCGTGCGGGAGCGCCCCTCCTTCGGCCGTTCCGGGGTCCGGCTCGGAACTACTTCTTCTTCTTGTCCTCGGCGCTGCCGCCGTCGGTGGACAGGGCGGAGATGAAGGCTTCCTGGGGCACCTCGACGCGGCCGACCATCTTCATGCGCTTCTTGCCCTCCTTCTGCTTCTCGAGCAGCTTGCGCTTACGGCTGATGTCGCCGCCGTAGCACTTGGAGAGCACGTCCTTGCGGATCGCGCGGATGTTCTCACGGGCGATGATCCGGGCTCCGATGGCGGCCTGGACCGGCACCTCGAACTGCTGCCTGGGGATGAGCTCACGCAGCTTCTTGGTCATCTCGACGCCGTACGCGTACGCCTTCTCCTTGTGGACGATCGCGGAGAAGGCGTCGACGGGCTCGCCCTGCAGGAGGATGTCGACCTTGACCAGGTCCGCCTCCTGCTCACCGATGGGCTCGTAGTCCAGGGACGCGAAGCCCTTGGTGCGGGACTTGAGCGCGTCGAAGAAGTCGAAGACGATCTCGGCCATGGGGAGCGTGTACCGCATCTCCACGCGGTCCTCGGACAGGTAGTCCATGCCCTGGAGCTCGCCGCGGCGGTCCTGGCACAGCTCCATGATCTGGCCGATGTAGTCGGCGGGGCTGAGCAGGGTGGCCTTGACCATCGGTTCGTGGATCGAGTCGATCTTCCCGGTGGGGAACTCGCTGGGGTTGGTCACCACGTGCTCGGCGCCGTCCTCCATGTCCACGCGGTAGATCACGTTGGGCGCGGTCGAGATGAGCTCGAGGTTGAATTCGCGCTCGAGGCGTGCCCTGGTGATCTCCAGGTGGAGCAGGCCGAGGAAACCGCAGCGGAAACCGAAGCCCAGGGCCGCGGAGGTCTCCGGCTCGAACGCCAGGGAGGCGTCGTTGAGCTGGAGCTTCTCCAGGGCGTCGCGGAGCACCGGGTAGTCGGTGCCGTCGATCGGGTACAGGCCCGAGAACACCATGGGCTTGGGTTCCTGGTACCCGGGGAGCATCTCCTTGGCGGACTTGTTCAGGGTGGTGATGGTGTCACCGACCTTGGACTGGCGCACGTCCTTCACACCGGTGATGATGTAGCCGACCTCGCCCACGGCAAGACCCTTGCTCTTGGTCGGCTCCGGCGAGCTGACCCCGATCTCCAGGATCTCGTGTGAGGCCTTGGTGGACATCATCTGGATGCGCTCGCGGGGGCTGAGCTTGCCGTCCACGACCCGCACGTAGGTGACCACGCCGCGGTAGGTGTCGTAGACCGAGTCGAAGATCATCGCGCGGGCCGGGGCGTTCTCCTCGCCGACCGGCGGCGGGATCTGGTTGACGATCTCGTTGAGGAGCTCCTCTACGCCCTCGCCGGTCTTGGCGCTCACCTTGAGCACGTCGGAGGGCTCACAGCCGATGATCCCGGCGAGCTCCTCGGCGTACTTCTCGGGCTGGGCAGCGGGAAGGTCGATCTTGTTGAGCACCGGGATGATGTGGAGGTCGTTCTCCAGCGCCATGTACAGGTTGGCGAGGGTCTGGGCCTCGATGCCCTGTGCCGCGTCGACCAGCAGGATCGCGCCCTCACAGGCCGCCAGGGACCGCGAGACTTCGTACGTGAAGTCGACGTGGCCGGGGGTGTCGATGAGGTCGAGCGTGTACGACCGGTCGTCCAGAGCGGTGAACGGGATCCGCACCGCCTGCGACTTGATCGTGATGCCGCGCTCGCGCTCGATGTCCATGCGGTCCAGGTACTGGGCGCGCATCTGACGGTCCTCGACGACCCCGGTGATCTGGAGCATCCGGTCGGCCAGCGTCGACTTGCCATGGTCGATGTGCGCGATGATGCAGAAGTTGCGGATCAGCGCGGGATCGGTCCAGTTCGGCTGTGCCACCGTGCTCCGTTCACAGGGTTGGGTCCGGGTCGTGTGCGCCTGTGGTGGCGCTGCCCCGCCGGGGCGTGGCCCACGGCATCGTCCATCATCCCATGCCGCCAGCGCCGCCCTCACCGGCTGAGGCCGGTACGGATACGGCAGTATGGGCGCCAACGCGTAGGACTTGTGTCCAGATTATGCGACCCGGTACCGGGAACGGCCGGTGCGTGGAGCGGACGGAGAACGGGTGGCGTACGGGTGAAGTGGTTTCTGAAGCGTTTGCTGGCCGGGGTGGCTGCGGTCCTGCTCGTGTTCGCGGGCGCGAGCGCCCTGCTGGCCTACCAGTACTCGGGGACCCCCGAGGAGTGGGCGGCCTCGCAGGGGGCGGACGCCGCCTGGGTGGGTTCGTGGGACGACACGGACGCGCTGGAGGAGCTGCTGGGCACCGGCGGTGTGGACACGCTGTACGTGTACGCCGGCGAGGTGGACCCGGCCGGGAACGTGGACCGGGAGCCGGACACCGACGCGCTCCTGTCGTGGCTGGCGGCCGACTTCCCCGAGGTGCGCGCACTCGCGTGGCTGCGGCACGAGGAGTCGGGTTCGTCACTGATCCGGGACCGTTTCGAGTCCGAGGAGCGTGCGACCTTGGTGCCGCAGGTCGCGGAGGTGGGCACGGACGGCTTCGACGGGGTGCACCTGGAGGTCCGCCCGGTGACGGTGAACGATCCGTCGATGCCCGCGCTGGTGGATGAGCTCCGGGAGGAGCTGGGCGAGGACCCGGTGCTGTCGGTGCAGGCGCACCACGTGGAGCTGATGCCGGGCGGCCGGGTGCCGTCGTTCGTGGCCGGAGGCGAGGAGAAGTACTGGTCCAAGGGATACTTGGAGCGGGTCACCGAGAACGCGGACGAGGTCGTCCTTCCGGGTGTGGACGCGGGTATGCCCGTTACAGGGATGTACGGCGGTTTCATGGTGCGGCAGGTGACCGAGTCAGTGTCGGCGCTGCGCACCCGCGACGACGTCACGGTCCGGTTCGGGATCCCGGCCTACAGCAGTGAGCGGTGGGGGCCGGACCGGGGCAACGAGACCTCGCTGACCGCGATCGCCGCCGTACGGCTGGGGATGTCCCAGGCGGAGGCCCCGGAGACGATGGCGCTGGGTGTGTCCCTGTACCTCGTGGACGAGGCCGAGCAGGGCGACCTGGCCGCCTACCGGACGGCCTGGCAGGCCCCGTAGGGGCGCGGGTGTGCGACTCCTCGGCGGAACACGGGGCCGGGGTCCCGAGTGGTCCGTTGGGTACGGCATACTGGGGAGTCCGTGTCTCGGACTTCCACGTTCGAATTTGAGCCCTGTGGACTCACACACACCCTGCGTCGGCGCCCACGCAGGCCGCTCATGGATCGGCTGCCCATGAGTTGAGCCGCCTGTTCGACCGGCGCGATGATCAAAGTAACTGGAGCACGTTTTCGCATGGCGAACATCAAGTCGCAGAAGAAGCGCATTCTGCAGAACGAGAAGGCTCGTGTCCGCAACCAGGCGGTGCGCTCTTCGCTGAAGACGGCCATCCGGAATTTCCGCGTGGCCGCTGACGCCGGGAACGTCGAGCAGGCCACCGTGGCACAGCGTGAGGCCGCTCGCGCCCTGGACAAGGCCAGCAGCAAGGGCGTCATCCACAAGAACCAGGCCGCGAACCGCAAGAGCGCGATCGCCAAGCGCCTGGACCAGCTGCAGAGCGCCTGAGACCAGAGCGCGGCGGCACCCCGCTCCGGCTGAGGCCGGAAGCGGAAGGGCTTTCGAGGGTCCGTTCCCGTTTCGGGACCGGGCCCTCTTGCTGTCCCCGGTCCGGCCCCACCGGCGCCCGCGATGGCAACCCCGTCGGCACGTTATCCACAGGCGCGCAACCGCCCGGTGACAGAGCGTTGCTCGCTCTCTAGCGTTGATGTCATGACCGCTCCGCGCCGGTCACGGCGCCACCCTCCCGTGTCTGCCCCCGAAGAACGACTCCGCGCGCTCGGCCTGGACCGCTCCCCCGCAGCCCGTCGACTGCGCGCCCGGATCCCACGCCCCGCCGTCGGCGCTCTCACCGCGACCGAACCGCGGCCGAGCGCCGAACCGCACCCCGGGGCGGCCGTCCCCAGCGCCCCCTACGCGGTCGAAGAGGCCACCACCCCCTACCGGCCCGAGCGGCCCCGGGTTGCCGGACCCGCACGCCGGGGCCGTGCAGGTCGACCTGGAGCACTCTGGTCGGGCACCGTGCGCCCGGAGGAGCACACCGAGGGCCGGACGCGGGTGGCGGGGCGCGTGTCCGGGACCGTGGCCTGGCCCGAGCGGGACCCCGAAGACACCCTCACCCCGCCCGCGGCACGACGGCGCCCGGCCGAACCGCCCCGAGCCGAACCCCCTCCGGGTACAACAGCCTCGCCAAGCAGGTTTCCCACCACGACCACCGGCGCCCCGGAGAGCGGACCGTGGCGGGAACGGGTTACCCGGAGCACGGGTTCGACGGGCTCCGCTTCCCCGACCGGCCCGGCGGCCGGCCCGGGGGACGGCTCGTCCCACCGTCAGCCACCGGAAGAGCCCTGGGAGGCTTCGGAAGAGCCAGCGAAGACCTCGGACGCGTCCCCGTCGGCGGAAGGGGACGGGGGCGGAGAAGTGGACACGGCCGGGCGGCACCGGCGCCGCCCCGCCCGGCCGCCCTCCGGATACACGGAGTTGGACCCCGAGGAACCCGTTTCGGCCCTGGACCGGGTGGCGCACTCGTGGGGCGCCAACACCTCCCTGTCCCGGCGGTCGGTGGTGACCCTGGCGGTACTGGGCCTGCTCGCGATAGCCGCCGCGGTCCTGCTGCTCCGCGAACGGCCCAACGACGTGGTCGACCCCGAACTGGTCACCCAGGCCGCCCCGGCCGACGAGGAGGGTGACGGCGCTCCCGCGGACGGCGGGGACGGCGCGGGCGACGCAGACGGGGGCTCAGCGGAGGCAGATCCGGAGCCGGACGCGGACGTGGTGGTGCACGTCGGAGGCGAGGTGTCCGATCCCGGGCTGTACACGATGCCCGCCGGCTCACGGGTGGCCGACGCCGTGGAGGAGGCGGGCGGCCCCCTACCGGAAGCGGACCTGGACCTGCTCAACCTGGCCCGGCCGCTGACCGACGGCGAGCACCTCCTCGTGGGCCTGCCCCAACCGGAGGGCTCGGGGGGCGGCCCTTCGGGTGCCGGGGGCGGGGCCGGTGGCGAAGGGCAGCCGGTCAACATCAACCTGGCCGACCAGGCCGAGCTGGAGACCCTGCCCGGGATCGGGGAGGCCAAGGCCCAGGCGATCCTCAGCCACAGGGAGTCACTCGGCGGTTCCTTCGCCGATGTGGACGACCTCCTGGGCGTGGACGGGATCGCGGAGAAGTCGCTGCAGACGCTCGAACCGCACGTGACGGTGGGGTGAGAGCCCGTGACGACCTGGTTGGGCACCGACGCGCACGGTATGGAAAGGCCACCGGACCTGCGGCTGTTCCTCCCCGCCGCGGCTGCCTGGCTGGCCGCCCTGGGGGCGCTCGCGGTCCCGCCGTGGCTGGCGTGGCTGGGCGCGGGGGTTGCCGGATGTGCGGCCCTGGCGGTGTTCGCGGCCGCGCGGCCGCCGTTGGAGCCGCCCGCCTTGGCGCTGGTGGCCACGCTGGTCTGCGGCGCAACCGTTGCGGCGGTGTCCGGCGCCCACGTGCACCGGGCCGAGTCGAGCGCGGCCGCCTCGGCTGTGGAGCGCGGTGGCGAGGTGGAGTTCCGGGCCGAGGTGTCCACCGACGCGCTCTCCAGGGCCGGGATGCCGCGCCCCGGACGGGCCGAGTGGGTGGTGCCCGCACAGACGGCCTGGGTCCGGTTGGACGGCGACCGGCACGTCTCGCAGGTCCCGGTGGTGGTGCTGGCCTCGGGAGAGGGCTGGGGCGACCTGCTGCCAGGGCAGTCCTTCCAGGGGCGCGGCGCCTTCCTGGAGACCGACGACGACCCGTTGACAGCGGCCCTGGTACCGGTGCGGGGCCCGCCGGAAGAGGTCGCCGAGCCCAGTCGGCTGCAGGACTTCGCCGGGGGCGTGCGGACCGGTCTGCGCGAGGCGGCGTCAGAGCTGTCCCAGCCCGAGCGGGGGCTGCTGCCCGCGCTGATCGTCGGTGACGTGTCGAGGATTCCCGAGGAGACCGCCGAGGACTTCCGGACCACCGGAATGACGCACCTGCTGACGGTCTCCGGGGCCAACCTGGCGATTCTGACCGGGTTCGTACTGGGGGTGGCGCGGTGGACGCGCGCACCGACCTGGTGCACGGTACTCGGCGGCGGGCTGATGATCTGGGTGTTCGTCCTGGTGTGCCGTCCGGAGCCGAGCGTGGTGCGGGCGGCGTTCATGGGGTCGGTGGGGCTGCTGGCGTTGGCGACCGGGCGGCCGCAAGCGGGGATGGGCGCCCTGTGCGTGACCGTGGTCGGTGTGCTGTTCGTGGCCCCGGGACTGGCCGCCTCCTACGGTTTCGCGCTGTCGGTGCTGGCGACCGCGGGGATCCTGCTGCTGGTGCCCGGCTGGACGCGGGCGTGGTCGCGGCGGTGGCCCCGGCCGGTGGCGGAGGCGTTCGCGGTGGCGGTGGCGGCGCACGTGGCGGTCTCGCCGGTCCTGGTGCTGCTGTCCGGGGAGGTGTCCTGGGTGGCGATCCCCGCCAACGTGCTGGCGGCACCGGTGGTGGCCGTGGTGACCGTCGCGGGGTCGGTCCTGACCGCGCTGGCCTCGCTCTGGCCGGGGGCGGCGGCGGTCCTGGTGCACCTGCCCGGGCTCGGGGTGTCCTGGCTCGCGGTGGTCGCCGAGACCGGGGCGCGGGTGCCGTACGGGGCGGTGCCCTGGCGGTCGGACGTGGCGGGCGGGCTGCTGCTGGCCGGTCTCGTGGTGGTGTTCCTCCTGACCCGTGGGCTGACCCGCGGGGTGATCGCCGCCGCGGCCGTGGCGGTGCTCGTCCTGGGGCTGGCCGCACGGTGTGTACCGGGCGGCTGGCCACCGTCCGGCTGGACGCTGGTCGCCTGTGACGTGGGGCAGGGCGACGCGTTCGTGCTCTCCTCGGACCGCGGTGAGGCCGTGGTCTTCGACACCGGGATCGAGCCCGGGCCGGTGGACAGCTGCCTGGACCGGCTGGGAGTCACCGAGGTCCCGCTGCTGGTGCTGAGCCACGACCACGCCGACCACGTCGACGGCACCCCCGGGGTCCTGCGGCACCGGACAGTGTCCGCCGCGCTGGC
This sequence comes from Nocardiopsis nanhaiensis, assembly GCF_054778635.1. NCBI lineage: Bacteria > Bacillati > Actinomycetota > Actinomycetes > Streptosporangiales > Nocardiopsidaceae > Nocardiopsis > Nocardiopsis nanhaiensis. The sequence goes on along the minus strand of NZ_BAAGZJ010000014.1, from coordinate 57,893 downwards.
CCCGGCCGGGTTCGACACGAGCTCGGTGGGTCGGCTGCTCGCCGCAGAGGGTGTGGGGCTGGTGGTCGCCGAACGCGGCCAGGAGTTCCGGGTCGGACCGTGGCTGCTTCGCGTGCTCTGGCCGGACGCGGGGTTCGTCGGCTCGCTGAACGACACTTCGGTCGTGATCCGTGCCGACGGCCCGGAGATGTCGGTGCTGCTCACCGGCGACATCGAGGAGGAGGCCCAGGGGGAGCTGCTGGACGGTCCGGAGCCGGAGCTGCTGTCGGTGACGGTGCTGACGACACCCCACCACGGTGCCGGTACGCAGGTCCCCGAGTTCCTCACCGCGACCGAGGCGACGGTGTCGGTCACCTCCGTGGGCGCGGACAATCCCTACGGCCACCCGACACCCTTCACCTGGGGCTTGTTGGAGGGGGTGGCCCGGGTGAACGCGCGCACCGACCTCGACGGTGACGTCGCCGTCCTGGGCGGTCCGGTCCGTGTGGTGGGCAGAGGCCCCGACGCCGACAGGGAACCCTGACCGCCCCGCCACCGGTCCGGACCGAACAGCGGGAGGAGTGCGGGTTCGGGTTCAGGCACCGGATGGTCCCCGAGGCGTGGCATCCTCGTTGTATGCCTGCACCCGCCCTGATCACGCTCATCGTCGGTGACGAGGAACTCCTCGTCGACCGGGCCGTGGCCGCCGTCGTCGCCTCGGCCCGAGAGGCCGACCCCGACGTGGACGTCCACGACCTGGTGCCCTCCCAGGTGGGCCTGAACACCCTGGTGGAGGTCACCTCGCCCTCCCTGTTCGGCGACCGCCGGGTGGTGGTGCTCCGTTCTTCCCAGGACCTGGTCAAGGACCTGGCGGCGACCGTTACCGACTACCTCAAGGCACCCGCCGACGACGTGTACATGGTCCTCACCCACGCGGGCGGGGCCAAGGGCAAGGCACTGCTCCAAGCGGCGGTGAAGGCCGGGGCCCAGCGGGTGGACTGCAAGGGCCCCACCAAGGGGCCGCAGCGGGTGGCCTTCGTCAAGGGCGAGTTCTCCGCGGCCGGGCGGCAGATCACCTCCGACGCCGCCCAGGCACTGGTGGACGCGGTCGGCACCGAGCTGCGCGAGATCGCCGCCGCCTGCACCCAGCTGGTCGCCGACACCGAGGGCCGCGTGGACGCGGCGGCCGTGGCCAAGTACCACTCCGGCAAGGCGGAAGCCTCGGGGTTCAGCGTGGCCGACCGGGCCGTGGAGGGCCGTCTGCCCGAGGCGCTGGAGCAGTTGCGCTGGTCCCTCGCCGTGGGTACGGCCCCGGTGCTGATCAACAGCGCCCTGGCCGGCTCCGTGCGCGGGATCGCCGTGGCCGCCCAGCCGCCGCGCGGGATGAGCGAGGCCGACCTCGCCAAGCGGGCCAAGGTGCCGCCGTGGAAGATGCGCGACCTGCGCCAACAGGCCCGGGGGTGGAGTGCGGCCGGGGTGACCCGGGCGATGGCGGTGATCGCGGAGACCGACGCGCTCATCAAGGGCGCCGGACGCGACCCCGAATACGCACTGGAACGCGCGGTGATCGAGATCGCCCGCGCCCGAGGCACACGCTGACGTCCCGGGCCCCGCTTCGGACTCCCTCCGCACGTCGGGCCCCGCATATTCAGCGGATGGTCTTGCCGCCCTGCCAGACGCGCAGGGTGTTCAGGCCCATGGACCAGGCGAAGGCGCCCTCGTGGTCGGCGTCCCACTGCACGAGGTCGGCCAGGTTGCCTGGAGCGATCAGGCCCCGGTCGTTGAGGCCCAGCGCGTGCGCGCTGCCCGCCGTGGCCGCGTTGAGCGCCTCCTGGACCGTCATCTCGAACATGGAGATGGCCAAGGAGATGACCAGCGGCATCGACATGGTGCCGGCCTGGCCGGGGTTGTGGTCGGTCCCCAGACCCACCGGAACGCCGTGGTCGAGCAGTGCTCGCACCGGCGGGCTGCGGCGCTCGTGCAGGGCGGTGGTGGGGCAGGCCACGACGGGGGTGCGGGTGGACGCCAGGGCCAGTAGGTCCTGGTCGTCGGCCTCGTGTACCAGGTCGACCGAGGTGCAGCCCAGTTCGGTGGCCATCCGGACGGCGCCGTGCCGGGGCCGGGAACAGGCGTGCAGGGTGGTGCGCAGTCCCACTGACTGGCCCACGCCCAGGAGCATGTGGGCGTCCTCGGTGGTGAACTGCTGGTTGTCGCAGTAGACGTCGACACCGTCGGCTCCGGCCATGGACGCGTCGCTGAGCCAGGAGGCGGCCGTGCTCACGTACTCCTTGGTGCGGCCGAAGAACTCGGGCGGTACACCGTGCGCGGGGAAGAAGGTGACGTGCAGGCGCGGCATGCCCGGTTCCTCCTCCAAAGAGCGCAGCAGGCGCACGTCGGCGAGCTCGCCGTCCCTGGTGAGGTGGTAGCCGGTCTTGGCCTCCACGGTGGTGCTACCGGACAGCACCCAGTGCCGCAGCCGTTCGCGGACGGCGTTGCACAGTGTCCAAGGGTCGGTTCCCCGGGTGATGGTGACGGTCGTGGACACACCCCCGCCCGCCGCGAAGATGTCGGCGCGGGTGGCCCCCTTGGCCCACATGTTGACCTCGGCGTAGCGGTCACCCGCGTAGACGGGGTGGCAGTGGGCGTCGACCAGTCCGGGGGTGACGAGGCCGCCGCCGATGTTGACGATCTCGTCGACGTCGGTGAGGTCCTCCATCACGCCCGGGATGTGCTGGGGAAGCTCCGCGGCCGCGCCGACCCAGGCGATCCGGTCGTTGTCCAGGAGGACGGCGGCTTTCGTGAGCAGCTCGTTCCCGGTCCAGAGCCGACCGATGTTGGTGAGGAGTACTACCGGCATGGGTGGTCCGCCCTCGCCGGTCAGTTCCGCTGGGGTACGTGCGGAACGGGCGCGTGGGGTGCACGGGCGGACATGGGGACCTCGTATCTGGGTGCGATTCCGACAGGGCCGTGAGCGACCCTGGGTCGCTTCGCGGTGCCGTGACAGTGGGGGTTCGCGTCGGCCTCGGGGGACAGCGATCACTGTCGGCCAGTGCTCAAAGACCGTAGTCCATCCGCGGACTCCGTGTACACCTCCTCTCGGGGACGAATGCGAGCGTTCACGACCGAAATTCGCAAGCCGAAAAGGTGATGAAGGCCACTATCGCCCTGGAGGCCTGGTCAACAGCGCGGCCGGGCCGCCTCGTGGGCGCCCCGGCCGTGTTCCGCCACCGCCCGCGCACCCGCGGGCCGTGCCTCGCTTCTTGTTCCCGTTATCCGGTCCGCCAGTCTGGACCCGCCAGTCAGCCCCGCCTAAACGTTACTGGGCGTAAACTCCTCCAGCTTGGCGGCGAGCAGTTCGGGGACGAAGGCGTGGAGCGCCGTGCCCTCCCCGGTGTGCTCCTCGCTGAGGATGCGGCCCTCGTCGTGCACCTTGGCGACCAAGTCGCCCCGGGAGTACGGGACGAGCGCGCGTACTTCCTCGGCGAGCTCCGGCAGCGCCTCGGCCAGTGCCGTGACCACTGCGGGGACGCCCTCTCCGGTCCGCGCCGAGACCTCGACCAGGTCGGGGTAGCGGGTACGCAGCGCCTTGAGCGTGTCCGGGTCGGCGGCGTCGACCTTGTTCACCACGACGAGCTCGGGCACGTCGACGGCCTCGATCTCGGCGAACACCTCGTGGACCGCGCTGATCTGCTGCCCGGGGTCGGGGTGGGAGCCGTCGACCACGTGCAGGATCAGGTCGGCGTCGGCCACTTCCTCCAGGGTGGAACGGAACGCTTCCACCAGCTGGTGCGGCAGGTGCCGGACGAAGCCGACCGTGTCGCTCAGGGTGAAGCCGCGGCCGTCGAGTGTGCGGGCCTGGCGGACCGTCGGGTCGAGGGTGGCGAACAGGGCGTTCTCCACCAGCACCCCGGCTCCGGTGAGCCGGTTGAGCAGGCTGGACTTGCCCGCGTTGGTGTATCCGGCGATCGCCACCGAGGGGACCTTGCGGGTGCGGCGGACGTCCTTCTTGACGTCGCGCGCGGTACGCATGTGGGCGAGCTGACGGCGCAGCTTGGCCATCTTGTCGTTGATGCGTCGGCGGTCGGTCTCGATCTTGGTCTCACCGGGACCGCGCAGTCCCACACCGCCGCCGGAGCCGCCGCCGGAGCCGCCCGCCTGTCGGGACAGGGAGTCACCCCAGCCGCGCAGGCGCGGCAACAGGTAGTTGAGCTGGGCGAGTTCGACCTGGGCCTTGCCCTCGCTGCTGCGGGCGTGCTGGGCGAAGATGTCGAGGATGAGGGCGGTCCGGTCGACCACCTTGACCTTGACGACGTCCTCGAGCTGGCGCAGCTGGCCCGGGGTGAGCTCTCCGTCGCAGACGACGGTGTCCGCCCCGGTGGCCTCGACGATGTCGCGGAGTTCGCCGGCCTTGCCCTTGCCGACGTAGGTGGCTGGGTCCGGCTTGGAGCGGCGCTGGGTGAGCCCTTCGAGGACGAGGGCGCCCGCCGTCTCGGCAAGTGCGGCGAGTTCGGTCAGGGAGTTGTCGGCTTCGACCTGGGTCCCCCTGGTCCAGACACCGATGAGGACGACGCGCTCGAGGCGCAGCTGCCGGTTCTCGACTTCGGTGACGTCGGTGAGTTCTGTGGACAGGCCCTGGACGCGGCGGAGCGCGTGCCGTTCGGCCAGTTCCATCTCGCCCTGGTCGGGGGCGTAGCCCGGGTCCTCGTAGCGCTCGCTGCCCGCGGTCTCGCGGGGTGCGTCGCCGGTGTGGACCCCGCCCCCGACGGTGGTCGCCTCACGGAACGGGTCCTCGCCCTGGGCCCCGTGGCCCGAGCGGTCGCTTCCGTGGGTGTCAGCTGTATTCATATCCCTCCAGGTGGGTCAACGCTGATGCGGCCGTGATTCTTCCCTGTCCGCCGCGTACGCGGCACCGCCCCGCTGCCCCGTGGAGCGGTCGGCGACCGCCGAGGCCCGGTACGCGGCCGGGAAAGTGCTCACTGGGTCGATGGTGACACCTCGCTACGGGTGAAGGCACGTTAATTATCGCGGGTGACGTGACACAGGCCACCACCCCCAGAGCCGCGGGTATCCGTGCCAATCAGCGCCAAGACTGAAGAATCACGAAACTTCCAGAAGAAGTTTTACTGCGCTTCCCTCTGTGGAAAAATTGCACGTCACTGACACCACGAGTGACATTGACCGCTCGACATCAAGATAGTAGTTTCACTTCCACATACCAGAAGCTTGTTTCGTATTGCGGAAGGTTTTCCATGGGCGCCAAGCACGGGGTTGAGATCACCGGCCCCCTCAACGAACGGTTCGACGAGATCCTCACCGAGGACGCCCTCGCGCTCGTCGCCGAGCTGCACCGCAACTTCGAGTCTCGCCGCCAGGAACTCCTGGCCGCGCGCAAGACCGTCGAGGCGCGGGTCGCGGCCGGTGAGGACCTCGACTTCCTCCCGGAGACCAAGCACATCCGTGAGGACGACAGCTGGAAGGTCGCGCCGCCCGCACCGGGCATCACCGACCGCCGAGTCGAGATCACCGGTCCCACCGACCGGAAGATGACGATCAACGCGCTCAACTCCGGCGCGAAGGTGTGGCTGGCCGACTTCGAGGACGCCAACACCCCGTTGTGGGAGAACATGGTCCAGGGGCAGCTCAACCTGCGCGACGCCCTGGACCGCGAGGTCGACTTCACCTCCCCCCAGGGCAAGACGTACTCCCTCAAGGAGGACTCCGAGCTGGCCACGATCGTCGTGCGCCCGCGCGGCTGGCACCTGGACGAGAAGCACATCCTCGTCGACGGCGAGCGGGTCAGCGGCGGCATCGTCGACTTCGCGCTGTACTTCTTCCACAGCGCCAAGCGCCAGATCGCCAAGGGCAAGGGCCCGTACTTCTACCTGCCGAAGATGCAGGGCCACCTCGAGGCCCGCCTCTGGAACGACATCTTCGTGCTGGCCCAGGAGCGCCTGGAGATCCCCCGCGGCACCATCCGCGCCACGTGCCTGATCGAGACCATCCCGGCCGCGTTCGAGATGGAGGAGATCCTCTACGAGCTGCGCGAGCACTCCGCCGGCCTGAACGCCGGGCGCTGGGACTACCTCTTCAGCATCATCAAGACTCACCGCACCCGGGGCCGCAAGTTCCTGCTGCCCGAGCGCAACGCCGTCACCATGACCGCCCCGATGATGCGCGCCTACACCGAGCTGCTGGTCAAGACCTGCCACAAGCGCGGCGCCCACGCCATCGGCGGTATGGCCGCCTTCATCCCGTCCCGCAAGGACGAGGAGGTCAACAAGGTCGCCTTCGCCAAGGTCCGCGACGACAAGTCCCGCGAGTCCGGTGACGGCTTCGACGGCTCCTGGGTCGCCCACCCCGACCTGGTCCCCGTCGCCAAGGAGATCTTCGACGGCGTCCTTGGCGAGAAGCCCAACCAGATCGACAAGCAGCGCCCCGACGTCGAGGTCAGCGCCGCCGACCTGCTCGCCGTGGACAAGACTCCGGGCGGCAGCACGATCGACGGCCTGCGCGGCAACATCAACGTCGCCCTGCAGTACCTGGCGGCCTGGATGGGCGGCAACGGCGCGGTGGCCATCCACAACCTCATGGAGGACGCCGCGACCGCCGAGATCTCCCGCTCGCAGATCTGGCAGTGGCTGCACAACGACGTCACCCTCGACGGCGGCGAAAAGGTCACCGCCGAGCTGGTCAAGCAGATCATCGGCGAGGAGCTGGCCACCATCAAGGAGGGACTCGGCGACAACTACAGCGAGGACCTGTTCACCCAGGCCAGCGAGCTGTTCACCGAGGTCGCGCTGGACGACGACTACGTCGACTTCCTCACCCTGCCCGCCTACGAGCGCATGCCTTAGCAGCGGCCTCCGGTGGCCGGGCGCACACCGGGTCGTCCCGGCCAAGGGCGACCACTTGGGCCCCGTGCCGCAGGTCATTTCATAAAACGGAAGAACGTTTCCACCGCGCCCCTTGCCCTGGCAAGGGGCGCGGTCGTACGGTCCCCTTGCGAGGTCGCAGTCGGAGAAGGAGACCCCGGCCACACTCTCCGACCGAACCCGGGAGGCGCCCATGGCCACGACCGCACATCCACAGAGCACTCCAGCGGCACTGGCCGCGCTGGTGCCGCGACTACGGGAGATCTGCGGTGCGGACGGCGTCCTGACCGACCTCGCCCAGCGGCGCGTCTACGAGAGCGACGGCCTCGCCTACCACCGCTCCACGCCGGGCGTCGTGGCCATGCCGACCTCCACCGCGCAGGTCGCCGCCGTCATCCGGCTCTGCGCCGAGCACGGCGTTCCCTACGTTCCCCGCGGGGCGGGCACCGGACTCTCGGCGGGAGCGCTCCCCCACTCCGAAGGCGTCCTCCTCGTCACCTCCCGGATGCGCCGGATCATCGAGATCGACCTAGACAACGAGTGCGCGGTCGTCGAACCCGGCGTCGCCAACCTCGACATCACCCGTGCCGCGAGCCCCCACGGCTACTACTACGCGCCCGACCCCTCCAGCCAGCAGGTGTGCTCAGTGGGCGGCAACGTCGCGGAGAACTCGGGCGGAGCCCACTGCCTCAAGTACGGGTTCACCGTCAACCACGTGCGCGGCCTGGAGATCGTCACCCCGGCCGGAGAGGTCGTCGAACTGGGCGGAAAGGCCACCGGTGCGCACGGTTACGACCTCATCGGGGCGTTCGTCGGCTCCGAGGGCACTCTGGGCGTGGCCACCCGCATCACCGTGTCCCTCACCCGCTCACCGCAGAAGACCGTCACCCTGCTGTCCGCGTTCACCTCCATGGACGCCGGAGGCCAAGCGGTCAGCGCCATCATCGCCGACGGCCTCCTCCCCTCGGCGATCGAGATGATGGACGCACTCGCCATCGAGGCCGCCGAGAGGGCCGTGGCCTGTGACTACCCCGAAGGCGCCGCGGCCGTGCTGGTCGTGGAGCTGGACGGCCCCGCCGAGGAGGTCGACGCCCAACTGGAGCGGGTCACCGCCCTGTGCGCCGACGCCGGTGCCTTCGAGACCCGCGCGGCCAGCGGCGCCGAGGAACGCGCGCTCATCTGGAAGGGCCGCAAGTCCGCCTTCGCCGCGGTGGGCCGGATCAGCCCCGCCTACATCGTCCAGGACGGCGTGGTGCCGCGGACCGCCCTGGGCGAGGTCCTGGGCCGGATCGCCGCGCTGTCCGCCGAGAGCGGGATCCGGGTCGCCAACGTCTTCCATGCCGGTGACGGCAACCTGCACCCCCTGGTGCTCTTCGACGACGCCGAACCCGGCGCGGGCGAGCGCGCCGAAGAGGTCTCGGGCGCGATCCTGGACCTGTGCATCGAGCACGGCGGCTCCATCACCGGTGAACACGGCGTGGGAGTGGACAAGGCGTGCAAGATGCCGCGCATGTACGACGACGCCGCGCTGGACACCTTCGACCGGTTCCGGCGGGCCTTCGACCCCGACGGGATCGCCAACCCCGAGAAGCTGTTGCCCACCCCGCGCCTGTGCGGAGAACGGCCAGGGGTCACCACCGGCGTGCACCCGCTGGTGGAGTCCGGCAGGGCCGAGCAGTTCTGAACCGGACGGTCGTGACCAACTCACAGGGCCGGGAGGGCCGAGCGTGACAGAGGACTTGGACGTCGAGGGCTGCGTCCTGAGGGAGGGAACCCCCGAGGACGCCGTGTGCGGGGTCGTGCCCGGGCGCGTGGCACGGCCGACCGACACCGAGGCGCTGGCCCGCCTCTTGGCGGCCGCCCGTCGGAGCGGGCTCTCCGTGACCGCACGCGGCGGCGGGACCGCTCTGGACTGGGGAGCGCCGCCGCGTTCCCTGGACCTGCTGGTGGACGCCTCCGCGCTGTCCTGGATCGACCACAACGCCGGTGACCTGGTGGTGGAGGCCGGGGCCGGCACCCCGGTGGCCGAGCTCCACGAGGCCTTGGCCGCGGCAGGTCAGCGGCTGTCCCATGACCCCGTCCGGATCGGCTGCTCCGTCGGCGGGGCGGTGGCCACCGGTGTGAGCGGCCCCCGCCGCCTGCTTTCCGGCGCCTTGCGCGACCTGGTGATCGGCATGACCGTGGTGCGCGCGGACGGGGTGGTGGCGCGAAGCGGCGGCCGGGTGGTCAAGAACGTGGCCGGATACGACCTGGCCAAGCTGCACACCGGCGGGTTCGGCACGCTCGGCGTGATCGCTTCGGTCGCCTTCCGCCTGCACCCCGTCCCGAACGCGCTCCGCGTGGTCAGCGCCCCGGTCCGTTCCACCGAGGCGGCGGAGCGCGCTCTGGCCTCGCTGCGGGCGAGCACCGTGGTCCCGGCCGCGGTGGAGCTCGAACGGCCGCAGGGCGGCCCGGACGGCCACGCGAAGCTCACGGTGGTCCTGGAGGGGACGCCCGAAGGCCTGGCCACGCGCGTGGCCGAGACCGAACACGCTTTGGGCGGAGAGGCCGAGGTCGCCCAGGAACTTCCCAAGGACTGGGGTGTGCTGGCCGCGGAGGGCTCCCTGGTACAGGTGTCGGTACCACCCTCCGAATTCCCCTCGGCTGCCCAGGCTCTGGGCGGCTTGGCCGGAGGCGGTTCCGGGGCGGACGCGCACATCACCGGCTCGGTCCCGGCCGGCGCACTGTACGCCGCGTTCCCACCGGGTGCGTCCGCCGAGGCCGTGGCCGCGCTCCTGGACGGGGCCCGTTCGCATCCGCACTGGTCGGCGGCGCTGTTGCGCGCCGAACCGCACGTCCACGCCGCCGGGGTCGACCCGTGGGGCGAAGTACCCGGTCTGGCCCTGATGCGGTCGGTCAAGGACTCCCTCGACCCCGGGCACCGCCTCTCCCCCGGCCGCTTCGCCGGTGGCATCTGAATCGCCGAACACCCCCGCGACGACCCTTGGGAGGGCCCGTGACCGACCTACCGACCGAACCGGCCGGATCCGGCAGCGCGCCCGGCAGTACGCCCGGTAGGACGTCTGGCGATACGCCCAGTAGTACGTCCGGCGAGCGCGAGCGGCTCTTCGGCGACCTGCTCAACGAATGCGTGCACTGCGGTTTCTGCCTGCCCACGTGCCCCACCAACGTGCTGTGGGGTCAGGAGATGGACTCCCCGCGCGGGCGCATCCACCTCATGGGGCAGATGCACGAGGAGGACGTGCTCAGCCAGACCGCCGTCGGACACTTCGACAACTGCCTGGGCTGCCTGGCCTGCGTGTCCTCCTGCCCGTCCGGGGTGGCCTACGACGCCCTCCTCGAGCACACCAGGCACCGGGTCGAGGAGGAACACGAGCGCCCGCGGAGCGAACGTGCGCTGCGCGGGGCGGTGTTCTCCCTGTTCCCCTACCGGAACCGGCTCCGGGCGATGCGCGGACCGCTGCGCGCCTACCAGGCCAGCGGGCTGTCCAAACTGGTCCGCGGGTCGGGACTCCTGGAGCGGATCTCACCGACCCTGGCCACGATGGAGCGCATCGCCCCGCCGCTCTCGGCACCCCCTCCCCCGCTGCCGGAACTCGTGCCCGCCGAGGGAGACAGGCGCGCCCGGGTCGGCATGCTCGTGGGCTGTGTACAGGGCGCGTTCTTCCCCGAGGTCAACACCGCCACCACGCGCGTCCTGGCCCTGGAGGGCTGCGAGGTGGTGATCCCGCGCTCCCAGGGATGCTGCGGCGCGCTCTCCGGGCATTCGGGAAGGCTCTCCGAGGCCGTCCGCCTCGCCAAGGACCTGATCGAGGTGTTCGAGGCCCGCCAGGTGGAGCGGATCGTGGTGAACTCGGCGGGGTGCGGCTCCAGCATGAAGCACTTCGACCGGACCCTGGAGGAGGCGGGCGAGAGCCGGGCCTGGGTGGACCGGGCCCGCGCGGCCTCGGCGAAGGTCGTCGACCTCACCGAGTACCTGGTCGAACTGGGTCCCCGCGCCGAACGCCACCCGATCCAGCTCCGCGTCGCCTACCACGACGCCTGCCACCTAGCGCACGGGCAGGGGATCACTCGACCGCCCCGCCAGCTCCTCGAGCAGATCCCCGGACTCAAGGTCACCGACCTGCCCAACAAGGAGGTCTGCTGCGGTTCGGCTGGCGTGTACAACCTGTTCAAGCCGGAGGCCGCCGGCGAGCTGGGCGACCGCAAGGGCGAGGACGTCGCCTCGACCGGTGCCGGGGTCCTGGTGTCGGGCAACCCGGGGTGCTCGCTGCAGATCGCGTCGGCGATGGAGCGCGCGGGTTCGTCGGTGGCGGTAGCCCACACCGCCCAGCTGTTGGACGCCTCTCTGCGGGGCCTGAGCGCGGAGCAGCTGTTCGGCCGGTCCTAAACTGCCGTGCGCGGCGGTCAGACCAGGATGGTCTCGCCCTCGGCGACGATGACGGCGGGGCCGCGCAGGCGGGCGCCGGAGGCGTCCAGGAAGACCGTGCACTCGCCGCCGAGCACGCGTACCCGCCACGTGGCGCCCTCGCCCTCGGGGGTGGCCGCGGCGGCGGCCGCGACGATGCCGGTGCCGCAGGACCGGGTCTCACCGGAGCCCCGCTCGTACACGCGCATGTCCAGCACGCCGGGGGCCGCCTCGGCATACACCTCGACGTTGGCGCCCTCGGGGAAGGCCTCGGGGTCGAGTTCGGGGAGTCTGGTCAGGTCGACGTCGGCGACCTGCCCCTCGACCTCGCAGGCAAGGTGCGGGTTGCCCACGGAGATCTGTGCGCCGTGCACGACCTGCTGGGCGAGCTTGGCCGACGAGGTGCCCTGCATCTCCACCCGGCCCATGTCTATGGTGATGTCGCCGTCGTCCTCGACCACCACACCCTTGGCGCCATCGCGGGTGCCGACCTCGAACCGGTCTCCCTCGACCAAGCCGGCGTGCCGCAGGTAGTGCGCGAACACCCGCACACCGTTGCCGCACATCTCGGCGATACTGCCGTCGGAGTTGCGGTAGTCCATGAACCACTCGGGGCGTTCGGCCGTGCGGGCCGCGGGGGCAAGGGTCCCATCGAACGCGCGCGTGCGCACCACCCGGAGGACGCCGTCACCGCCGATGCCCGCCCGGCGGTCGCACAGCAGCCGGACGGCCTCCTCCGTGAGCTGGAGCTCCCCTTCGGGGTCGGGGAGGATCACGAAGTCGTTCTCTGTTCCGTGGCCCTTGGCGAATCGCATGCGGACCATCCTAGATGCTCACACTCCAGCTACCGACCGGCCGCACGACCAGCACGATTCCCACCGTCTTCTCACCCGTACCGGGCCCAGCCGGTGCTCCGTCTGGCTACGCTGGGGGGATGATCAAGGTGATCGCGGTCGTGGGCCCGACCGCTGTGGGCAAGTCGGACCTGGCCGCGCATCTCGCGGAGTGGCTGGAGGAACGCACCGGCCGTCGCGGCGAGGTGATCAACGCCGACTCCATGCAGCTCTACGAGGGCATGGACATCGGCACGGCCAAGCTCCCCGAGGCGGAGCGCAGAGGCGTGCCCCACCACTTGCTGGACATCTGGGACGTACACGAACCCGCCGACGTGGCCAGTTACCAGACACTGGCCCGGGAGCGGGTGGAGGACTGCGCCGACCGCGACGTCATCCCCGTCCTGGTGGGCGGGTCCGGGCTGTACGTGCGCGCGGTCCTGGACCACATGGAGTTCCCGGGCACCGACCCCGAGGTGCGTGCCCGGTTGGAGGCCGAGCTCTCCGACCTGGGCCCCGGGCTGCTGCACGCCAGGCTCGCCGAAGCCGACCCCGACGCCGCCCGCACGATCCTGCCCGGGAACGGGCGCCGGATCGTCCGGGCGCTGGAGGTCATCGAACTCACCGGCCAGCCGTTCACCGCCAACCTGCCCGACCACACCTCGTTCTACCCGTGCCTGCAGCTCGGGCTGACCGCACCGCGCCCCGAACTCGACGAGCGCATCGACCTTCGGGTCGAGCACATGTGGGACCGGGGCCTGCTGGAGGAGGTCCGGCGCCTGGACAAGCAGGGGCTGCGCGACGGCCGCACCGCGTCGAAGGCGCTCGGATACGCGCAGGCGCTGGCGCAGCTCGACGGCGAGATCAGCGAGACCGAGGCCAAGGAGCAGACCGCCCAGGCCACCCGCCGGTTCGCCCGCCGCCAGGAGTCCTGGTTCCGCCGCGACCCGCGGGTGCGGTGGCTGCCCTACGACGCGCCCAACCTGTTGGAGCGGGCGATGGCCCACGTCGAGGCTGCCCTGGCGGGCCAGAGCGAGGATCCGGGCGAGGCCCTGGTGGACGTGGCCACCCTGCTGCCGAACTCCCAGCGCTGACGGTTCGGGGCCGGGAAGTTGAGGACCGGACTGTTCAGGACCAGGCAGCCACGAAGTACCCCACGCCGTAGGGCGCCTCGTAGGCGATCAGATCTCCGGTGAACGCGCGGTCACCGGCAGCACCGGCCAGGACCTGCCACGCGGGGCGCCCGGCGACCATGAGATCGCGGGCCGGCGCGGGGTCGAGCCCGGCCAGGCGCGCGGTGTCCGCTTTGGCCAGCGCCTCGGCGACGGCGTCGTCGTACGGGATGGCGCGCCGGTCCACGAACCCCGGTGAGTGTTCGGTACGGCGGGCGCTGCCGTCCCCCATGACCAGCAGCGCGACCCTGTCCCCGTCCCGGGCCAGTTCGGCACCGAGCGCTGCCGCGCGTTCCGGCGGGGCCTCGGACGGGACCTCCAGGTATCCGTCGGGACTCATCCCGGAGCGGTCGGCCAGCCACCGGCCGGTGGTCGCGGCCAGGCCCAGGACACCCGGCTCCGGCCCGACCCGCAGGCCCACCCCGAAGGCGGAGAGGTCTCCCCCGGCCTCGGGCCCGTGCCACCGCTCCTCCGGTCCCCGGCCCACCACGTAGAGTCGGTCGGCCCCGCAAGCGCCGAGCCCGGCGACCGCCCGGTCACAGGCGGCACGCAGGTCCGCCAGCTCCGGCGCGGCCCCCTGGGCGACCTCCGGGTACAGGACGGGCGGGTGGGGACAGACAGCAGCGGCGTTCAACACAGGTGCGAGGCTATACCCGGGCCGCGCTCCCCGCGGCCCCTCCCACCCCTTGCCCGAGGTCCGATCCTCGCCTATATTTGACTGCGTGACCATATTTGAAATTCGGTCACACAGTCAGAAGGGCGCGGCCGAGGAACGGGGGCTGGATATGGTCTTCGCACCACCCGAACCAGAGGAGCCGCCCGTGTCCCCGACCGCCAACCAGTCCCCGACCGAACGCGAGCTTCGGGCCGACCGCATCCTCGACGCTGCGGAGGAGCTCATGGTGGCCTGGGGCCACCGCAAGACCACCATCGAAGACGTCTCCCGCAGAGCGGGTGTGGGCAAGGGCACGGTCTACCTGCACTTCCCCACCAAGGAACGGCTGTTCCTCACCGTGGTGATGCGCGCCCAGCACGGTATGGTCACCCGCCTCGTTCAGCTCATGCGCGAGGACCCGGAAGCCGTGCGGCCCAGCGAGATCGCCCGCAACATCTACCTCCTGCAGTTCGGCGCGCCGATCATCCGGGCGATCTTCACCAACGACACAGAGGCACTGGGCACCCTCTCCCGCACCGTCACCGACCAGGTCGGCGACCTGGCCAAAGCCCGACAGGAGGTCCTGGCCGAATACTGGGGCGTACTGGGTGAGCACGGGGTGCTCAGCACGCAGCTCCCCGCGGAACAGCAGATCTACGCCTACAGCGCCACCGTCACCGGGCACCTCGTCGCCGACTCCCTGCTCGCCCAACAGGGATTTCCCGTACCCGACGTCAATGCCAGGGCCGACCTGACCGCCCGCAGCATCCGCCTGCTCCTGGAGCAGGACGTCGCCGAAACCGCCATGAGATCCGCCCAGGCCGAGGCCGTCGCCCTCTTCGAGGGGCTCCGCCACCGGCTGAACAGCGAGCTCGAGGAACAGAAGCGCGTCAAGCGCACCACGTAGCCCTCCCGAGGAGTCACCATGCCCACCGCAGCCACGTCCACCCCCGGTGACAACCGACTCAACCTGCGCGAACAGGAGTTCGTCGAGGAACCGTTCAGGGTGATCGAACGGATCCGGGAGGCGGGCGGCTCCGCACCGGTACTCTTCGTCGACGGCCAGGAAGCGCGCGTCTTCGTCGACGACGAGGACGCGCGCACCATCCTCAGCGACCGGCGGTTCGTCGTGAACGCGGAGAACGTTCCCGAAGGCACTGAGGGGGCCTCCCGCACCCACGCCCTGGCGACCCTGGGCATCCGTCCCGACCTGGTCACCTACCTGACCGAGTCCGTACTGGACAAGGACGGCTCCGACCACACCCGGCTGCGCAAACTCGTCTCCCGGACCTTCACCGTCCGCCGGGTGGGGGAGCTGCGCCCCAGCGTCGAACGCATTACCGCGGACCTGCTGGCCGAACTCCCCTCGCACGCCGACGCGGACGGCGTGGTCGACCTGATCGAGCACTTCGCCTACCCGCTGCCCATCGCGGTCATCTGCGACCTGGTCGGGGTCCCCGAAGAGGAGCGGGCCCAGTGGCTGGCCTGGAGCCATCAGCTCACCAGGTTCGACCCGTCCCGCCCCACGGAGATGAACGAGACCCTCGGCGAGATGATCGACCACATCGAACGGATGATCGCCGAACGCCGGGAGACCCCGCACGACGACCTCCTGGACGCGCTCATCCGGGAGCGGGACGAGGACGGCGGGCGGCTCAGCGGGGCCGAACTCGTCACCATGGTGTTCAGCCTGGTGATCGCCGGGCACGAGACCACCGCGCACCTGCTGGGCAACGGCACCCGCGCACTCCTCGAGAACCCCGAACAGCTCTCCCTGCTCCGGTCCGACCCGGGGCTGCTGCCCGCCGCCGTCCACGAAATGCTCCGCTACGGCGGCACCGCCGTCATCACCCGGGCCCGCTACGCCACCGAAGACGTCCGACTCAAGTGCGGGGACGTAGCCGCGGGGGAACGCGCCATCGCGCTCGTCGCGGGCGCCAACCGGGACCCGAACGTGCACCCCGATCCGTACCGCTTCGACATCACCCGGCACCAAGGGAAGCCCGGCGAGGCGCACGTCGCGTTCGGCCACGGCATGCACTACTGCCTCGGTGCCGCCCTGGCCCGGCAGGAGGGCGAGGTCGCCGTCCAAGCGCTCTTCGACACCTTCCCCGACCTCGCCCTGGTCCCCGGCCGCCCGCCCCGGCCCGACCTGGTCCCAGGGGCCCTACGGCTGAGCACCCTGCCCCTGCGGCTCACACCCTAAGAGCCCGGACCCGAGGATCCCCGTGTCCCGGGAACAAACCCCTCCTGCCCAGGGGAATCAGGAAGGCCCCCGGTACCGCGCCCGAACTCAGGCAGCGCACCGGGGGCCTCGGAGAGCCTTCCGGGTCAGGCGTCGCAGCAGCCGCCCGCGGGGGCCGGCTCCTCGGCGGGCGCCCCGACCTTGGGCATGCCCAGCAGCACGTCCGGCTTGCTGATCCGGACCGGCTTGCCCTGACGGGCATCCCACGCGTCACCGGCGCGCGTCCGGCGCAGGTTCCGCACACCGGAGTCGGCGACCAGGTGGTGCGGGGCGGCATAGGTCACCTCCACGGTCGCCATGTCGCCCGGCCGGGGCTCCTCGGCATCGCCCACGGCGAAGTGCACGAGGCGGTTGTCGGGGGCACGGCCGGACAGGCGGCGGTGAGCACCGTCCTTCTTGCCCCCGCCCTCGGACACCATCAGCTCGACCTCGCGGCCGACCATCTTCTGGTTCTCCTCCCAGGAGATCTGGTCCTGCAGCGCCACCAACCGCTGGTAGCGCTCCTTGACGGCCTCCGGCGGCACCTGGCCCTCCATGGTGGCGGCCGGGGTCCCAGGACGTTTGGAGTACTGGAAGGTGAACGCCATCGAGAACCGGGACTCGCGGACCACGTGGAGGGTCTCCTCGAAGTCCTCCTCCGTCTCACCGGGGAAACCCACAATGATGTCGGTGGTGATCGCCGCCTGGGGCATCGCCGCGCGCACCTTCTCCACGATGCCCAGGAAACGCTCCTGGCGGTAGGAGCGGCGCATGTCCTTGAGGACCTTGCTGGACCCCGACTGCAGCGGCATGTGCAGCTGCGGCATGACGTTGGGGGTCTCGGCCATGGCCTCGATGACGTCGTCCGTGAAGTCCCGCGGATGCGGAGACGTGAAGCGGACCCGCTCCAGGCCCTCGATCTCGCCGCAGGCGCGCAGCAGCTTGGAGAAGGCCTGCCGGTCGCCGAACTCACTGCCGTAGGCGTTGACGTTCTGGCCCAGCAGCGTCACCTCGGTGACGCCCTCCTCGACCAGGGCCCGGACCTCGGCGAGCACGTCGCCGGGGCGGCGGTCCTTCTCCTTGCCGCGCAGAGCGGGCACGATACAGAAGGTGCAGGTGTTGTTGCACCCCACCGAGATCGACACCCAGGCGGCGTAGGCGGACTCACGGCGGCTGGGCAACGTGGACGGGAAGTGCTCCAACGCCTCGGCGATCTCCACCTGCGCCTCGCGCTGGACACGCGCGCGCTCCAGCAGAGTCGGCAGGGAACCGATGTTGTGCGTTCCGAACACCACGTCGACCCAGGGGGCGCGGCGCACGATCTCGCCGCGGTCCTTCTGGGCCAGGCACCCGCCCACGGCGATCTGCATCCCGGGATGGGCGTCCTTGACCGGACGCAGATGCCCGAGGTTGCCGTAGAGGCGGTTGTCCGCGTTCTCCCGGACCGCACAGGTGTTGAAGACGACGATGTCTGCGGTGCTGTCCTCAGCTGCGCGAGCGTACCCAGCGTCCTCCAGCAGACCGGAGAGGCGCTCGGAGTCGTGGACGTTCATCTGGCAGCCGTAGGTACGCACTTGGTAGGTACGACTCTGGCTCACCGTTTCAGGCTAACCCTTGCGGTGGGCGCCCGGGTACGGGTGGCAGGTCCGGTTCGGTAACGGAGGGGAACGCCCGCGGGGACGGCCCCCGAGAAACATCCCGAGAAACCCGAGAAAGAGGCCGTGCCCCGACCCGGCGGGTCGGGGCACGGCTGGAAGCACGTCCGGATCAGTGCATGTGCGTGACCGGCTTGGGCTCCACCTTCTCCATGTCCTTGGTCGCCCAGCGCTCGTAGAAGATGACCGCCGCGGCCAGGGCGATGCCCAGCACAGTGGTGAAGTAGTTCGAGGAGACCACGAACAGGCCCGACAGGATCAGCGCACCGCGCATGTACCAGGCGATGTAGCGGTCGAGGAAACCCACCAGACCTACCGCCACCAGGCTCGCTCCGACGATGCCGGAGATCAGCGCGATCGTGCCCGTGACGAGGTTCACGTCCTGGAGCAGCAGCTCCGGGGAGAACACGAACATGTACGGCATGACGAACGCGGCGACGCCCACGCGCACGGCGTAGAACGACGTCCGGATCGGATCACCGCCGGAGACGCCCGAGGCCGCGTAACAGGCCAGGCAGACAGGCGGTGTGATATCCGCCAGCACGCCGTAGTAGTACACGAACATGTGCGCCATCAGCATCATCGACAGCGTGCGGGTGTCGAACTCGCCCTCCAGCACCATCACGATCGCCGGAGCGGCGAGGGTCGCGGTGATGACGTAGTTGGCGGTGGTCGGCAGGCCGATACCCAGCACCAGGCAGGCGATCATCGACATGAACAGCACCAGCGCCAGGTCCAGGCGCAGGTCGACCACGGCCTGGGCCCCGAACTCCGGACCGGCACCGGTCCAGGCGAACAGCGGGGAGGTCGCGACCGCGGTGATGGCGTAGGCGATGCCGTCGGTGATGGTGCTGGCCAGTCCCAGAAGGCCCGCGCTGAGTTTGAGCCCGAGGTCCGTAGTCGTGATGACACCGGCGATGATGCCCGCGGAGGCACAGGCGATGATGATCGGCATCGCCAACCGGGCGGCACCGACCAGCCCGTCCATGAAGGAGTGCAGGTTGAGCTGGTCGTTCCTGGTCTCCTTCCACTTCCTGAACATCAGGGCGACGGCCATGGCGGTCAGCGTGATGAGCACCGACACGGCCAGGGCGACCACACCGCGGTCCATGCCCAGATCGAACGTGGTGTTGGCGAACTGGACTGCGGTGGCCACCACCGACGCGCCGGCGGCGGCCACGATGATCGGCAGGGCCAGCCTGACCGCAAGGAAGAGGGCCACGCCAACGGCCCGCGGACGCAGCTTCCCGTCCACCTTCTCCCAGGGGATGCTGAGCAGCTGCACCACGAGGTTGACGCCGACCGTGGCCGCGACCGCGCCCATCGCCGAGAACATCGGCGAGTAGCCGGCCGTGAGCAGGGCGAAGATCGCGATGATGGGGATCAGCAGGTAGCCGCGGGTGAGCATCACCTGGCGCACGTTCGGCAGAAGGTGTTTGGGCAGCCCCCCGACGCCCCAGCGCTTCGCGTCGTAGTGCACGACCACGTACTGCGAGACGAAGAACATGACCGCGGGGATCGCCGCCGCCTGGAGGATCTGCTGGTAGCTGGCGCCGGTGAACTCGATCATGATGAAAGCGCCCGCACCCATGATGGGCGGCAGGATCTGGCCACCTGTGGAGGAGGCCGCCTCCACGCCCCCGGCGTACTCGGAGTTGAACCCCGACCGTTTCATCAGCGGGATGGTGAACACGCCGTTGGAGACCGTGTTGGCCACCGAGCTACCGGTGATGGTTCCCGAGAAGGCGCTGGTGATGATGCTGACCTTGCCTGTACCGCCCACCGCGGAGCCGGTCAAGCCCAGCGCGACGTCGGTGAAGAACTTCTCCATGCCTGTGCGCTGGAGCATCGCGGCGAAGATCATGAACAGGAAGATGAACGTCGCCGAGATACCCAGCGGTGTCCCGAAGACCCCCTCCGTGCCCACGAAGATGTTGGTGATGATCTGGTCGACGCTCGCGCCGCGGTGGCGCAGGAAGCCGGGCATCTCCTGGCCGAAGTAGGCGAAGGCCAGCATGCCCCCGGCCAGGACCACCAGGGCCGGACCGAGCACGCGCGAAGCCGCCACCAGGATCAGCAGGATGCCGATGGTGCCCACCATGACGTAGGTGGGATTGCGGATGCCGACCGTCTCGACGATCTCCTGGTAGTTCATGAACATGTACAGGCCGGCGAACAGGCCCATACCGGCCAGCACGACGTCGAAGGCGGGCATCCCCAAGATGTTCCAGTGGAGATAGCGTGCGCCCTGCACCAACAGGAGGATCACGAAGGCCGGAGCCAGGACGTTCCAGCCCGTGATGTTGGCCGTGGCCATGTACACGAGCGCCAGCACACCGAGGACCGTCATGCCCCAGGTCGTGACGAAGGTCCACAGCACCTTCGGCAGCGCCTCCGGGAAGCACAGCAGCGCCACCGACAGGCCGATCGTGGCCGCCAGCAGCACCACGCCCAGGACCGGCAGGAAGAAGTACCCGCCACCGGCGTCACTGGTGACCAGGTCGAGGCTGGCCAGCGCCGACAGGACGAAGAGGGTGTACCCCGCTGAGCGCTGGGCCGCCGAGGGTTCGGCGACCGGGCCCCGGCGCCGGATCAGGCCGTAGGCCGAACCCAGCGCGATCACGGCCAGCGCACCGAAGGCCCACTGGGGCAGGTACAGGTACATGGCGGGGTTCCCGCCGGAGAACCCGCCCACCGCCATGTACCCGATCAACGTGCCCGTGAAGGCCATGGCCGCGCCGTAGAACGCACCACGGTGCTGGTGGACCTTGCGCGGTTTGGTGGGGAAGAGCAGGAAGGCCAGTGCAAGGCCCATCCCGAGGTGGAAGGAGCGCTGCTGCATCGGGGGCAGGATCTGGGTGAACGCCGTCCACAGGTGGAAGACGGCGAGGGTGAGGGCACCGAAGAAGACCAGCCAGTGCCACAGGGGCCGCAGTTCGGTGCGGTTGCCCTCGACACCGGTGTCCTCGGTGAAGTCGTGGTCTTCGAGAGCCGCTAGATCCTCTTCGATCTTCTTCTCGAGGACGACATCTCGGTCGCCCCCGTTCTGACCGCCGCCCCTGGTGGCGGCACCACCGGGATCCCCGGTGGACTTGTGGTCGGATGTCATCGGCTTCGTCCTTGTCCTAGGCGGGGGAACCCCGGCCTTCACTCACTCGTGCGACCCACCCAGGTGGGTCCGCACATACAGTTCGACGCCCGTTCCCGGACCCGCCAGGTCCAAGAGCCGGACATCCCTTCCCGCGACGGACAACGTGTGGTCGACATCGTCACTGCCGACCATCATGCGAACCGTCCCCAGCGGGCGCCCATGGTGGTCGACACGGTAACCGGAACCCTCGCGTTCGAAGGTGGTGGTCACCCCGCCGACGGTCTCAGGCCCCGAGGGGAGGTTCGCGCCGTGCGCGTCGAAACGCATCTCCTCCATCGCCAGCCCGGAGGACGGCGAAACCGAGTAGACCTCGTGCACCGGACGCCGGTGCACGGAGTGCGTGTGGCTCAACTCGATGCGCTGGCCGATCTCGACCGGAAGGCTCAGCAATGTCGCCTGATTGTGCGCGTGCCGGATGCCGAACCAGGCTGGGCCCGGCCCGACGGATCCGGTCAGCGTCAACACGGACACCGACAGAACCAGTACAAGCGCGAGGCCGCCCGATACCCACCGGACGGCCTCACACGGGTAGGTCATTAGTCGACGACGCCCTCTTCGTCGAAGTAGCGCGCCGAACCCGGGTGGACCTCGAGGTCGCCCAGCCCGTCGAGCGCGGTCTCCAGAACCACCTGGCTACCGACCTCGTGGCCGATCGCTTCCGCTTCCTCGTACATCACGCGGGTGATGTCGTAGGCGAGGTCGTCGTCCAGAGCCGAGGTGCCGTACAGCGTGGCCCACTGCGTCAGGGTCTCGGCGTCCTCGTCCTGGCCCGAGTACGTGCCGCCCTCGATGGTGTAGGGCGTGTAGCTCGGGTCGCCCTCGATCATCTCCTCGGCACCCTCGCCCTCGATCGGCAGGATGCGGACGTCGTTGTTGGCGGAGACCTCGATGATGCCCGCAGCGGGGTCGGAGAGGACACCGAACGCCGCGTCGACCTGACCGTCGCCGAGCGCGGTGGCCGCGTCGCCGAAGGGACTGTCGAACGTGTTGACGTCCTCCACACCGTAGATGTCGAAGATCTGCTGGGCCGCGACCTCACTGCCGCTGCCGGGAGGACCGATCTCGACGTTGGCACCCTCGAGGTCCTCGATCGTCTCGATGTCCGAATCCTCCCGGACCACGATCTGCAGGACCTCGGGGTAGATGTTGCCCATCGCGTACACGTCGTCCGGGTTGGCGAGCGGCTCGTCAGCGAACGGACCCTCGCTGTCCTGGGCCTGCATCGCCACACCGTTGATCGACATGATGAGTTCGCTCTGGTCGATCGCGCCCTCTTCCTCGTCCTCGGTCTCCCCCTCCAGAGCTCGGAGGTTCTGGACCGAGGCGCCGGTGGCGAACGTGTCCACCTGGAGGCCGTCGATGTTGCTGGTCCAGAGCTGGGCGATCTCACCACCGAGCGGATAGTAGGTGCCGCCGGTGGAACCGGTCGCCAGCTGAAGGAACACTTCCTCGTCGGCGTCGCCGTCGCCGGGGCCGTCCACATCCTCCGGCGCCGCGCACGCGGACAGTGCGACCACACCGGCCGCGGCGAAAGCCACGGAGGCCCGGGCGGTCCTGCCTGCCTTGCTCATCGCTGGCATCCTCTCTAGCAGTTCGGTGACGATGTACCCTCCCCAGGAAACCGTCGACCAGTGCCGACGACCACCTGAACCCCATCGGCCACCACGTGATATCCGCGAAATCATAAACTGCGGCGCATGCCCTGCCTGTGTCGCGTGCGTCACGAAAAGAAAACGATGTCACACCCGTGATTGACCCCCTGCCCAGGGTCACACGACTGACCGCTCCGGTCTCGGACAGATCAGGGCGGTTCGCGGCCTCCCCCAACTCAGACGCTGGGGACTAAGGTCGACATGTCATCTGATCACACCAACGACCCATCCTGAGCGGGACATGTCTGAACTGTCGAGCCCCCACGGCTCCTGGCCATCACCCATCAGCGCCGGTGACGTCGCCCGAGGGGTGCGCCGGATGGCGTACCCGTCCGTTCGGGGCGACGAGGTCTGGTGGGAGGAGTACCGACCGGCCGAGGAGGGCCGTACGACCCTCGTGCGGCGAGACGCGGACGGCACCGTCTCCGACCTGCTCCCCGCGCCATGGAGCGTGGGTACCAGGGTGCACGAGTACGGCGGCCGTTCCTACCTACCGGTCCCCCGGCGTGATGACAAGGCCATCCCCCGCGTCGGGGTGGTCTTCGCCGCGGCCTCCGACCAGCGCCTCTACCTGCTGGAACGAGGCGCGAGGGAACCGGTACCCCTCACCCCCGAACCCGCTGCGCGAGGGGCGCTGCGCTACGCCGACCCCGCACTGACGACGGACGGCAAGCAGGTCGTCTGCGTGCGCGAACAGCACACCGAAGGAACCGTGCGCCGTTCGATCGTGTCCGTACCGCTCTCCGGCCGGGGCGCCGAGGACCCGGCGGCGATCCGCGAGCTGGCCTCGGGAGCGCACTTCTACGCCTCACCCACCCCCTCCCCCGACGGCGCGCACCTGGCGTACGTGCGCTGGAACCATCCGCGCATGCCCTGGGACGGCACCGAACTCCGGGTGGGCGAACTGACCGACACCGGCCTGTCAGGGGAGTACACGCTCAAGGGCGGCGTGGACGAGTCCGTCCTCTCCCCCACTTGGGCGGACGAGCGCACCCTGTACCTGGCCTCGGACTGGCCCGGTTTCTGGAACCTCTACCAGGCGGGCCTGAAAGGGCAGGCGATCGCCCTGTACCCGGCCGAGGAGGAGTTCCACACCCCGCCGTGGCAGCTGGGCGACCGGCCGTTCCAGATCCTGGAGTCGGGGCGGGTCGTGGCCCTGCACGGCGACACCGCCATGCGGCCGAGCGTGTACGACCCCGACACCCTGGACCTGGAACCGGTCGCGACCGACCTGACCTCCTGGTCGCAGCTGGACTCCGACGGGCTGAGCGTGGTCGCCATCGCCGCCTCCACGGACACCGCCGGGTGCGTGGTGCGGCTGGACCCTGTGCGCCGCACCGTCGAGGTACTCCAGCGCTCGATGACGGAGGGCCCCGACCCCGCCTACCTGCCCGAGCCCCGAGTGGAGACGCTTCCGGGCCGCTACGGCGCGCCGGTGCACGCCAACGTCTACCCGCCCACACACCCCGACGCCTCCTCTAGCGGGCCCGCCCCGTACGTGGTGTGGGCGCACGGCGGCCCGGTGGGCCACTCCCGCCGCGAACTCGACCTGGTCAAGGCCTACTTCACCAGCCGCGGAATCGGGGTGGTGGACGTCGACTACGGCGGCTCCACCGGCTACGGCCGCTCCTACCGCAAGCGCCTGCACAAGGAGTGGGGCGCGGTGGACGTAGAGGACTGCACGGCGGCGGCCCGGGCCCTGGTGGAACAGGGCGTGGCCGACCCGAAGCGCCTGGCCATCCGCGGCCCGAGCGCGGGCGGCCTCACCGCGCTGTTGGCCCTGACCGGCGACGTGTTCGCCTGCGGGGTGTCGTACTTCGGTGTGGCCGACCTGCTGGGCCTGACCGAGACCACGCACGACTTCGAGTCGCGCTTCCTGGACACGCTGATCGGCTCGCTGCCGGGCTTCGTCGAGACCTACAGGGAGCGTTCCCCCATCAACCGGATCGGGGAGATCGACGTCCCAGTCCTGCTGCTCCAAGGCATGGACGACCCGGTGGTCACCCCGGACCAGGCCTACAGGATGGCCAAGGCCCTCGGTGAGCGCGAGGTGCCGCACGCACTCCTGGAGTTCGAGGGCGAGGCCCACGGCTTCCGCACCGAAGAAGCCCGTGTGCGCTCCTTGGAGGCCGAACTGGCCTTCTACGGCAGGGTGTTCGGCTTCGAGCCGGGGGTGGAGCCGCTGGAGCTCACCACGGAGCCGCCGGAGCCGCGCCCCGAAACCGCACCGGAAGCAGAGGACGGCGACGACGACCTGCCGGTCGCCGAGCAGCTGCCCGAGGTCACCCCCGAGTCCGGGGTCACCGCCGGGACCGGTGAGCCGGTGGTCCGCGAAACGGCCGAACGGGACTGACGGGTGCCCGCTGCCTGTCGGCGGCGGGCGCCCTCGTCAACGGCGGCGCAGAAAGCAGGGTGCGGTTCACCGCCGGGCGTTCAGAACTCCGGGTCGGGGAGGTCGACGTCCAGGCCCTCCCGTTCGAGTTCCTCTCGGACGATCCGGTAGGCGAGGCCGCCCGGGTAGCCCTTGCGGCCGAGGGCGCCGAGAGCACGGCGGATCCGGGCCTCCTCGTCCTTGTTCCGGCTGCCGCGCAGGCTCTTGCGGGCCAGGGACCGGGCACCGTCCTGCTCGTCCTCGTCACTGACCTCCGCGACCGCCTCGCGGACGGTCTCCTCCTCGACGCCCCGGGTACGCAGCTCCCGCGACAGGGCCCGGCGGGACAGGTGGCGGCTGTGCTGGCGCGAGGACACCCACGCTCGGGCGAAGGCTTCGTCGTCGACCAGCCCGGCCTCGTCGAGGCCGTTGAGGACCGACTCCACCACCTCGTCCGGGTACTCCCTGCGGTACAGGGACCGCTCCAGTTGGGCGCGGGTGCGCGGCGAGTGCGTGAGCATCCGCAGGACCAGGTTCCTCGCCCTGCTCTCCAGCTTGTCGCGGGCCTTGCCCTCGGGGTCCGTTCCGGACGGGTCCTGCCCGTCCGGAACGGACCCGTCGTCGGCGCTCACCGGGTCGGCCTGGGCCTGCCCGGTGCGGTCAGGGGACCGGCGCCGCTCACGCATCCGGGTCGGGCGCCTTGGTGGTCTTGGCGGAGGCCCGCTTGGCGGGGGCCTTGGCCTCGTCCTTGGCCGGTTCGGCCCTGGCGTCCTTGTCCTCGGCGGTGGTGGAGGCGCTGTCGTCACCACCGCCGATACCCATCTTCTCCTTGATCTTCTTCTCGACCTCAAGGGCCACGTCGACGTTCTCCCGCAGGAAATTGCGCGCGTTCTCCTTGCCCTGCCCGAGCTGGGTTCCTTCGTAGGTGTACCAGGCCCCGGACTTGCGCACGATCGCGTGCTCGACCCCCAGGTCGATCAGGCTGCCCTCACGGGAGACCCCGACGCCGTAGAGGATGTCGAATTCCGCCTGCTTGAACGGCGGCGCGATCTTGTTCTTCACGACCTTGACGCGGGTCCGGTTTCCCACCGCGTCGGTGCCGTCCTTCAGAGTTTCAATGCGCCGCACATCCAAACGCACCGAGGAATAGAACTTGAGCGCCTTTCCACCGGTCGTCGTCTCAGGGCTGTTGTGCACCATGACACCGTCGACGAAGTAGTTGTGGTTGCCCTCCACCTCGATGTCGAACTTGCGCATGCTGCGGGTTTCCGGCTTGACCTGGATGTCCAGGACCGGCGAGGCCACCAGGCGATCAACCGGTTCAGCGAGTTCGGGAACCACCTGGCACTGGTCCTGGTAGCGCGGGAGCAGCTTGTGGGCCATGGACTCGTGCACGTACGGTGCCACCAGTTCCTGGAACTGGGCGCTGGCGGCGGTACTGAACTGGATGTAGGAGATGGCCCGCTGGCCACGCTTGACCAGTTTGGCGTCGAGTCCGTAGGTGTCGCGCAGGTGGTCGGTGAGACGCTCACGGGTACCGGGGCTCATCGCCTCGACGCAGATCTCGATACGGCCGCTGCCGCCTTCGGTGCGCCCTTGCGCCCCCTTGGACCGCACCGTGAAGCATCCGTCGTCCATGTACCAGACGGCCAGCGCCAAAGGGGTGAGCGCCTTGATGAACTCCCAGTTCAGGTGCTTCTTCCCATCTCCGAAGTACACGGCCTCGCGGAGCTCGGCGAGTTCGGGCAGAGGGGTGAAGTCGGCGAAGACCGCACCCTTGGCGTTACTGGTCCGGGTGCACCCGATGTTGCCCAGCAGGGAGACCTTCCAGTCCAGGTAGTCAGCCTGTGCTGCTCCCTGGCCCATCCTGAAGCGGGTACCCGTACGCCCCCGCGTGTTCGGGGAGAGGTTTCCATCCCCCATGAGGGCGCCGAAGACCACCTGCCGCTGCTGCTCGTTCAGGTAATGCGTCTGCGAAGTCAGCACACGGTCGCCGGGGAGGAGCTCTCCGGCCTCCCGCCAGCCGCCCGGGGTCCGCACGAGGTGGTTGGGGGTCGCGGCGAACTGCGAACGACCGTTCTTCCCCGACCGCGCCACAGTGAATTGGAGGAAATGGTCGGCCACACCGTTGTCGAACCAGTCGACGACGCGACGCGGAACGACCTCGTCCCGCTCGGGGTCGTAGGAGAGAACCTCGACGTCCATCTTCTGGTTGACGATCTTGCCGATCTTCTCCTGCGTGCCATCGGCCAATGTCACGCGGGTATTGTAATGCATGCAGCCGAACATCACGCCGACTTTTTCACGAAGCTGGTTAATGAAAATGGCGGTCGTTCCGGTGGAACTCAATGCGCCGGCGATTTTTCGCAGTGCCTGGGACATGAGGCGGGCCTGCAGGCCGACGTGGCTGTCGCCCATCTCGCCCTCGATCTCAGCGCGGGGCACCAGGGCCGCCACGGAGTCGATGACGATGATGGAGACGGCGCCCGAGCGGATGAGCATGTCGACGATCTCCAGCGCCTGCTCACCGGTGTCCGGCTGGGAGAGGAGGAGGTTGTCGGTGTCGACACCGATCTTCTTGGCGTACACCGGGTCGAGAGCGTGCTCGGCGTCGACGAAGGCGGCGATACCGCCCATCTTCTGGGCGCTGGCCACCGCGTGCAGGGCGACGGTCGTCTTCCCCGAACTCTCCGGTCCGTATACCTCCACGACCCGGCCCTTGGGCAGGCCGCCGATACCGAGGGCGACGTCCAGGGCGATGGCTCCGGTGGGGATCGCCTCGATCGGCGGGCGGTCGTCGTCGCCCAGGCGCATGACGGAGCCCTTGCCGAACTGCCGCTCGATCTGCGCGAGCGCTGTCTCGAGAGCCTTGTCTCGGTCTCCAGATGCCACGGGGTTCCCCTGTTGGGTCGATGCCTTTTTCTTCATAATGGGCCTGACGCTACGCGGTCGCTACGACAATCGCGACGCTCCTCGTCGGCCTGTGGAAAACCCAGACTACCCGAACCCCTGTTCGAATGCCGGGACAGACCCCTGCCGTGTCGGATCTTCTTGTGTCGGGCCTCGGCCGAGGTCAGCGGGCGGAGGCGGGAAGGTCGAACGCGTCACACACCGCCCGCCACACCTCCTTGGGCCCGATCCCGTCGGACAGCGCCTGGTTGACGGTCCGGGATCCGAGCCCTTCGATGACGTAGTCCTTGGCGAGGCTCTCCGCGTAGGCCTCGCCGAACTGCTCGTGCATGCTGCGCCAGAAAAGGGTGAGTCTCATCGCCATCAGTATGGGTGATGGAACGGACCCGCGCGGCCCGGTCCACAGGATGGGGCCGGTCTCACCCCGCTACCCCGGTCCCAGCCGTCTGCGTCCCCGGGTGTCCTCCCCCGTTCTGTCCGAACCCTTCGCCAGACTGGCGGCATGACCCCTGCGACCAACCCGCTCGAACCCTTCGGTGCCTCGACGCGGACCTGGTTCGACCAGGCCTTCCCCGGCGGCCCCACCACGGCCCAGGCCCAGGCCTGGCAGGCGATCTCCGAGGGACGCAACACCCTGGTCGTCGCGCCGACCGGTTCCGGAAAGACCCTGTCGGCCTTCCTCTGGTCCCTGGACCGGCTCACCCACGCGCCAGTCCCCGAGGACCGGTCCCGGCGCTGCCGCGTGCTGTACGTGTCGCCGCTGAAGGCCCTTGCTGTGGACGTGGAGCGCAACCTCCGGCGGCCGCTGGCCGGGATCGCGGCGGCGGCCGAGGCCTCCGGCGAGGAGCTCTCGCCGGTCACGGTGGGGGTGCGCACCGGGGACACCCCGGCCCAGGAGCGGCGCCGGCAGGCGGCGCGTCCGCCGGACGTGCTCATCACCACACCGGAGTCCCTGTTCCTGGTGCTGACCTCCAAGGCCCGCGAGGGCCTGTCCGGGGTGGAGACGGTGATCGTCGACGAGGTGCACGCCCTGGCGGGGACCAAGCGCGGCGCCCACCTGGCCCTGAGCCTGGAGCGGTTGGCGGCCCTGTTGGACCGGCCCGCCCAGCGGATCGGTCTGTCCGCGACCGTGCGCCCCCGGGAGACCGTGGCGGAGTACCTGGGCGGGGCCACGGTCGTGGCGCCGCCGGACACCCCGCACATGGACCTGCGGGTGGAGGCTCCGGTTCCGGACCTGGACGAGCCGGGCGGTCCTTCGCCCGAGGGGGTGCCGCCGGACCCGCGGGCGGGCAACACCATGAGCCGGGGTTCGGTGTGGCCGCACGTGGAGCGCCGGGTGTTGGAGCTGGTGGAGGAGCACCGGTCGACGATCGTGTTCACCAACGGCCGCCGGACCGCCGAGAAGCTGTGTGCCCGCCTCAACGACCTGTACGGCGAACGGGGCGGCGCTGGCGGGCTCCCGCCGGAGGAGGTCGCCGCCCAGGTCACCGGCCAGTCCGAGCAGAGCCGGGGCGGTGAAGCGGTGATCGCCCGCGCCCACCACGGTTCCATGTCGAAGGCCGAGAGGGCGGTGATCGAGGACGACCTGAAGGCGGGGCGGCTGCGGTGCGTGGTGGCCACGTCCAGCTTGGAACTGGGGGTGGACATGGGCGCGGTGGACCTGGTGGTCCAGGTCGCCGCTCCCCCGTCGGTGGCCAACGGCCTCCAGCGGGTCGGGCGCGCGGGCCACCAGGTGGGTGAGACGTCGCGCGGGGTGTTCCTGCCCCAGTACCGGGGCGACCTGTTGGCGACCACGGTGGTGACCGAGCGGATGCGCGCGGGCGGGATCGAGCGGCTGGAGATGCCGAGCAATCCGTTGGATGTGCTGTCGCAGCAGGTGGTGGCGATGGTGGCGATGGACGACTGGCCGGTCGCCGACTTGGCGGCGCTGGTGCGGCGTGCGGCCCCGTTCACCGACCTGGCCGATTCGGTGTTGGAGTCGGTGTTGGACATGTTGTCGGGGCGCTACCCCTCGGATGAGTTCGCCGAGCTGCGTCCGCGGGTGGTGTGGGACCGGGACGGGGATGTGTTGCGGGGGCGGCCGGGGGCTCAGCGGTTGGCGGTGATCAGCGGTGGCACCATCCCCGACCGCGGGCTGTACGGGGTGCATCTGGCGTCGGACTCCGACAGCAAGGCGCCGACTCGTGTGGGCGAGCTGGACGAGGAGATGGTGTACGAGTCCCGGGTCGGGGACGTGTTCGTGCTGGGTTCGACGTCGTGGCGGATCGAGGCGATCACCGCCGACCGGGTGATGGTGTCGCCGGCGCCGGGGAGGCCGGGTCGGATGCCGTTCTGGAAGGCGGACGCGTTGGGGCGTCCTGCGGAGTTGGGGCGTGCGGTGGGTGAGCTGACGCGCGAGCTGGCTTCGCGTGACCGGGTGGCGGGCCGGGAGCTGGCTGCGGCGGCGGGGTTGGACGGTTGGGCCGCCGACAACCTGGTGGAGTACGTGGCGGACCAGCGGGAGGCGACGGGGAGTGTGCCGGATGACCGCACGGTGGTGATCGAGCGCTTCCGTGACCAGGTCGGTGACTGGCGGGCGGTGGTGCATTCGCCGTTGGGTGCGCGGGTGCACGCTCCTTGGGCGCTGGCGATCGGCGGGCGGCTGCGTGCGCGGTTCGGGGTGGACGCGCAGGTGGTGCACGGCGATGACGGGATCGTGCTGCGGCTGCCGGACGTGGAGTTGAGCGGGGTCGGGAGGGCCGGTGAGCTGGCCGGACTGGTGTCCGTGGATCCGGAGGAGGTGGAGACGCTGGTCACCGACGAGCTCGCCGGTTCGGCGCTGTTCGCGTCGCGGTTCCGGGAGTGCGCGGCGCGGGCGCTGCTGTTGCCCAGGCAGCGGCCGGATCGGCGGATGCCGTTGTGGCAGCAGCGGTTGCGGTCGCAGCACTTGTTGTCGGTGGCCGGTCGGTACGGGTCGTTTCCGATCGTGTTGGAGACGGTGCGCGAGTGTCTGCGTGACGTGTTCGACGTGCCCGCGTTGGCGGAGGTGCTCTCTGATGTGCGGGCGCGCCGGATCCGGGTGGTGGAGGTGGAGACGCCTCAGGCGTCGCCGTTCGCCGGGTCGTTGCTGATGGAGTACACGGCGGCTTTCCTGTACGAGGGTGATGCTCCGGCCGCTGAGTTGCGGGCGCAGGCGCTCACGCTGGATCCGTCGTTGCTGGCCGATCTGTTGGGTACCGCGGATCTGCGGGATCTGTTGGACCCGGAGGTGGTGGAGCGCACGGGTGCTCTGTTGCAGCGGGTCGCGGCGCCGGTGCGGGATCTGGAGGGTGCCGCGGATCTGCTGCGGGAGGTGGGTCCGCTGAGCACGGCGGAGGCGGCCGAGCGGGGTGTGCGGGAGGAGTGGCTGCTCGGTCTGGCGGCGGCGGGGCGCGCGGTGCGGATGCGGGTGGCCGGGGGTGAGCGCTGGTGTGCCGTGGAGGATGTGGCGCGGTTGCGGGACGCGCTTGGGGCGGAGCCGCCGCCGGGGGTGCCGGGTGCCCTTCTCGAGCCGGTGGAGTCGCCCGTGTTGGATCTGGTGTCGCGGTACGCGCGCACGCACGGGCCGTTCACGTCAGCGGAGGCGGCGGATCGCCTGGGGTTGGCCCGGGACGTGGTGGAGGCTGCGCTGCGGGAGTTGGCCCGGGGCAGCCGGGTGGCGCGGGGCGGGTTCCGGCCCGGTGGTAGCGGTTCGGAGTGGTGCGACAGCGACGTGCTGCGGCGTCTGCGTCGGGGGTCGATCGCCCGGTTGCGGCGGGAGGTCGAACCGGTCGGCCCGGATGCGTTGGCCCGGTTCGCGCCGTTGTGGCAGCGGGCGGTGGCGGGTGAGCGGTTGCGCGGCCCGGACGCGGTGTTCGAGGCGGTGGAGTCGTTGCGGGGTGCGCCTTTGGTGGCTTCTGCCTTGGAGTCGCTGGTGTTGCCGTGTCGGGTTGAGGGGTACGTTCCGGCTTCGTTGGACGCGCTGACGCAGGCCGGTGAGGTGGTGTGGGCCGGGGTCGGGACGCTGCCGGGTGAGGACGGCTGGTTGACGCTGGTTCCGGCCGATGAGGCGCCGCTGCTGCTGCCCGAGCCCTTCTGGCCGGAGGAGGGGGCGCTTTCGGACACGGTCCTGGGGGTGCTGCGGGAGGGCGGTGCCCTGTTCTTCCGGGACATCGCGGACCGGGTCGCGCGTGCTTTGGGTGGGGCGGTGGTCTCGGACGCCGATGTGGTGGCGGCGCTGTGGGAGTTGGTGTGGTCGGGGTGTGTCACCAATGACAGCTTGGCTCCGTTGCGGTCGGTGCTGGGTGCTCGGCCGGTTCCCCGCCGGTCGTCGTCGCGTGCCCGGCGGCGCCCGGTTCTACCCACGCGGTCGGGGCCGCCGACGGCGGCGGGCCGGTGGTCGGCGCTGCCGGTTCCCGATCCGGACCCGACGCGGCGCACGCTGGCGCGTGTGGAAGCGCGGTTGGAGCGTGACGGGCTCTTGCTCAAGGGGCAGCAGGGGCGTGGGATCACGCAGGACGAATACCGGGTGCTGCGGTCGATGGAGGAGGCGGGGCAGGTCCGCCGGGGGTATTTCGTGGAGGGGCTCGGTGGGGCGCAGTTCGCGCTGCCGGGTGCGGTGGACCGGTTGCGGGCACTGTCCGGTGGTGCAGCTGGTGGCCCCGGCGGGGAGGGTGACCCGGTGGTGTTGGCCGCGACGGATCCGGCCAACCCCTTCGGTGCGGCGCTTGCCTGGCCCGCTGGCGCGGACGGGATGGACGTGGCGCACAGGCCGGGTCGGCTCGCGGGTGCGCTGGTGGTGGTGGACAGTGGGCGGTTGACGCTGTACTTGGGCCGGGGAGGCCGGTCGGTGCTGACTTTCGGGTCGTCGCCGGCCTTGCTGGAGCGGGCCGCGGGTGCGCTGGCGGGCTTGGTGCGGGGCGGGTCGGTGGAGTCGTTGACGGTGGAGCGCGCCGACGGCGGGGAGGTGTTCGGTACGCCGGTGGACACCGCGTTGGTGTCGGCTGGTTTCCACGTCACGCCGAAGGGTCTGCGCCTGCGCCGGTGAGGGCGGGCGGCAGTGGTTCGGGCTCGCCCGGAGCTGGCGGGGTTGGGTAAGGGGGCGGAAAACCGTTCGCCCGTCTCTGGTCTTCGCGGGAGAATCTTCGCCGGTCCGCGCACTGAGATCCTGGGAGGCAACCGTGGCGCTGGAGATCCGTCCGATGGGAGACGGGGACGTCGACGCTCTGGTGGGGGTATCGCTGGCCGCCGACACGCTCTTCGCGGAGGCCGGACTCGATCTTCCTCCGGACGACCCGCGCGAGATGCTGGGACACGTGGAGCGGGTTCTGGTGGCGGTCGCGGACGGGCGCGTGTGCGGGCTGGCGGCCACGGTCACCTTGGACGGGGCCACGCATCTGGAACAGCTCGCCGTGCACCCGGACCACGGGCGTCGCGGTATCGGGAGCGCGCTTCTGGAGGCGGTCTGCGCCGAAGCCGCGGACCACGGGCACATCCGCGCCACGCTCACCACCTTCCGTGACCTGGCTTGGAACGGGCCTTGGTACGAGCGGCGGGGCTTCTCCGTGCTGCCGAGGTCGCAGTGGGGACCGGGGTTGGAGCGGCAGTGGGTGGACGAGGAGCGGGCCGGGATCTCGGTGCGGCCGCGGGTCGCGATGTCTCGGCACCCCTGAGCTGACCGCGTCCGGTGCATTCCGCTGGATTTGGAAGAATGCGGCCATGCCTCCCACCGAACCCCCGGAACCCACCGAAGACCTCTCCGCGCTCGTGCCGAGCAAGGCCGTCGGCCGCTACGAGCTCGGCGACGAACTCGGCAGCGGCGCGATGGGCACGGTGTGGCGTGCCTTCGACACCCGTCTGGGGCGGAGCGTGGCGGTCAAGGAGGTCCACCTCCCAGCCGACATGCCGCCCCGGGAGCGGGCGCGGGCGCGCGCCCGGATGGTGCGCGAGGCGCAGGCCGCGGCGCGCGTCTCCCACCCGTCGGTGGTGACCGTCCACGACGTGTTGGAGGTCGGCGGTGTCCCGTACATCGTCATGGAGCTGTTGGACGGGGAGTCACTGCGGGAACGGATCCAACGCGCGGGGCCCCTGCCGGAGCACGAGGTGGAACGGATGGCGCGGCCGCTGCTGGGCGCGCTGTGGGCCGCGCACCGGGCGGGGGTGATCCACCGGGACGTCAAGCCCGCCAACATCATGCTGTCGGAGGGCGGTGCGCGGCCGGTCCTGACCGATTTCGGGATCGCCAACCTGTCCGACAGCGGGGCGACCTCGCTCACCGGAACCGGGACGATCCTCGGCACCGCGGCCTACGCCGCGCCCGAGCGCCTGGACCAGGATGAGACGACCGCGATCTCGGACCTGTGGAGCCTGGGCGCCACGCTGTTCGCGGCGCTGGCCGGGGAGTCCCCGTTCAAGCGGGAGACGCTCACGTCGACTCTCACGGCGGTGCTCACCCTCCCGGTACCGGACCCTCCGGCCCGGGGGCGCTTGGTCCCGCTGATCAGCGGACTGCTGCAACGGGACCCGAGGGTGCGCTTGGCTCCGGACCGGGCGCTGGCCCTGCTCTCCCCGGCCCCGTCCGCGCCGGGGTCGGACGACCCTCAGGGTGGCAGGCCCAAGAGCTCCGCGCGGCGGTTCGCGCTGTGGGCGGCCGCCGCGGCCCTGGTGGTCCTGGTTGCGGCAGCCCTCACGGTACGGATCCTGCTTCCGGGGCAGGCGGAGGACGCAGGTCCGCCCGCTACCCCGGCGGAGGGGGGCACCGGATCCGAGGAGGAGGCCGACGGGTCCGGGACCGCGACGGGGGAAGACGTGCCCGATGGCTTCGTCTGGATCGACGACGATGCCATGGGCTTGGCGGTTCCGGAGGACTGGGGGGTCGCGGACACCACCGACGAGCACGAGGGCGAGGCGTCCACCCGCCTGGCCGGGTACGAGTTCGAGACCGGGGTGGCGACGGGCACGGCCGAAGCCACCGCCACAGGCTACGAGGTCCTGGCACGTGGGGCCGAGGACTCCATGTTGCGCTTGGAGGAGATCCTCCTCGAGGACGAGGACTATGCCGGCGTCGAGCGTCTGCGGCTGGATACCGGAGCCACGCCCGAAGGGTGGGAGAGCACCGTCTTCGAGGCGGTGTTCCAGCACGAAGAGCGCGAGCACCCGGAGCGCTGGATGCTGGTCCGGGAGGTCAGCGACGCTTCCTCGGGTGTCTCCTACCGGGTGACCTTCAACTTTCCCCTGGACCAGCGGGAGGACCGCATCGAGGACTTCGAGCGGGTCCTGGACTCACTCGATCCCGTTTCGGAGGACTGACCTTGCCACGGGCCTCGACTGGGACGCCTCCACACGCACCCCCGGCCTCCCGAAGTTGTGGCGGTTGACGGCGAACCGGAGCGATCGGTGGGTAGTCACACGGATACGACCGCATTCACATCGCCCCCGTGTGAAAGGCACTCATGCCCCCACCAGAGCGGACGTCCGTCGACCGTTACGAACTCACTGAGACCATCGGCTCGGGAGGGATGGGTACGGTCTGGCGCGCCCACGACTCCAGGCTCCGCCGCGACGTGGCGATCAAGGAGATCCGGCTCCCGCCCGGACTGGACCCGGCCGACCGGGAGAACGCCAGGGCCCGGATGGTCCGCGAGGCGCAGACGGCGGCGCGGATCTCCCACCCTTCGGTGGTGACCGTCCACGACGTCCTGGACGAGGACGGCAATCCGTTCATCGTCATGGAGCTGCTGGACGGGATGTCCCTCCAGGACCGGCTGGACCGGGTGGGCACGTTCCCGCCTGAAGCGGTGGCGCGGATCGCGCGGGAGATGCTCGGGGCTCTCCGCGCCTCGCACGGGGCGGACGTCGTGCACCGCGACATCAAACCGGCCAACATCATGCTCACCGAGGACGGCAGGCGGCCGGTCCTCACCGACTTCGGCATCGCCAACCTGCTCCACGACGAGGGCACGGTCCTGACCGCGACGGGCACGTTCGTGGGCACCACCGAGTACATGGCCCCCGAGCGGTTCGACCAGGGTGGTGCCGCTCCGCCCTCGGACCTGTGGAGCCTGGGTGTGTCCCTGTTCGCGGCGCTGGAGGGGGCGTCTCCGTTCCGTCGGGACACCCTCACCCAGACCCTCACCGCGGTCCTGACGCAGTCGGTGCCCGTCCCCCGGGCCGGGGAACCGCTCACCCCGCTGATCGGCGGTCTGCTCGACCGGGACCCCGACCGGCGGCTCACCCCCGAGCAGGCTCTCGACCTGTTGGACCGCAAGGGACCGGCGACGGCCACACCGAACCCCCACGCACCACCCGCTCCCCCGCCGCAGTTCCCGGGTCCCCGGAACCCGCAGACTCCGCCGTCGTGGGGACCGGCACCGCACCCGGACCAGACGCCGACCGTGCACAGGCCCGACCCGCACACGCCCCCTCCGCACGGTCCCACCCCGCATACGCGCCAGTACACGCAGGCGGCCCACGGCCCGGGTCCCGAGCACCAGCAGCGGTATCAGCAGCCGTATCCTCCTGTATCTCCCCGGCAGCCCTCGCGGCGCCGCGCCCTGTGGTGGGGAGCCGCCGGGGCGCTAGGCGCGGCCGGTCTGGGCGGGCTCGCCCTGGTCCGGGGGCCTGAGCGGGTGGCCTACGAGCACTTCTCCAACGAGTACTTCAGCCTCGACCACCCCGAGGGCTGGGACACCTGGGACAACACCGATACCAAGGACGACGACCACGAGTCCCGGGTCCAGAGCCAGGTGTTCGTCCACCCGGCCGGGGACCACCAGATCGACGTCGAGATCTACGAGTTCACCGGAGACCCGATGAACAGCTATCAGGACCTGCAGGAGATGGCGGACAACTTCACCCAAGACGCGGACGCCTGGGAGCAGGTCCGACTGGAACGCGAGGAATCCACCGACACCGACACTTCGGACCTGGAGGGCTACCTGAGTGATAGCAGCTGGCGGCTTCCCGAACGCTTCATGGTGTGGCAGTACACCGTCCAGGGGAATCGGGGCTACAACCTGCGGATCAGCGTCCCCGAGGAGGACGGGTCCGACTACCGCCGCATCATCGACGACGTCCGTACGTCCTTCACCCCGGCCTGACGGCCCCACCGACCCCACGGACTGGAGCAGTGCATGCCCACGCCCGCTCAGCGCGTCTTCGGCGGTGTCGCCGCCGCACCGTTCGCCGCGGCCGTCGCCGGGTGCGGCCTCGTAGGCCCCGATATGGAGTACACCGCATACAGCGACGACCACTTCACCATCGAAGCCCCCGAGGCGTGGGAGCCCGAAGAGGTAGAGCCGGGGGACGGGGACGACGAGGAGGACGAGGGCACCGAGGAAGACGGGTCACAGGGGCAGGGGCACACGGTCCGCTTCAACCACCCCAACGGCGACTACGCGATCGAGGTCTTCTACTGGTCCGACGAACTCCTGTCCGCCAGCTCCAACGCGCGCTGGCTGGAGGAGGAGACCCTCGCCACCGTGGACGATCCCGACCACGCGACGAGCGCCTACGAGCGGATCGAGATCCGCCGCGAGGATCCGGACGACTACCCGGACGACTGGGACGTGGCGTTCTTCGAACGCACGCTCACCAACGACTCCTGGACCACCCCGGAACGGCACATGGTATCCCGGACCGTGTCCATTGACGGCCAGGAGAACTACAGCATCGCTTTCAACATCCCGGTCGAAGCCGCCGACGACTACTCCGGGGTCTGGGAGCACGTCTTCGACTCCTTCGAGCCCCGGTAGCGCCCGTTTCCGCCGCGACGCACGCCCGCGCCCCGGCGGGTGAGGGTGCCGGGGCGCGGGCGAAGGGCTCTGACACGGTCAGACGGTGGAGGAGAAGACCTCGTCGCGGGCGTGGTCCAGCGCGTGCAGGAGCGCGCCGCGCACGAGCGGGCTGCCCTCCACCGCGCCCATGGACACTTCGGTGGCGTTCGGTGCGATCCGGGCGGTGGCGGCCCGGACCCGTTCGGCGAGCCTGGTGCCCCCGGCCTTGGCCACGTCGCCGGCGAGGACGACCAGGCCGGGGTCCAGGATCACGCTGACGGCGGCCACGCCTCGGGCGAGCCGGCCGGCGAAGGCGTCGAGGAAGGCGTCGCTCTCGGGGGTGTCCGAGGCGGCGGCGGAGGCCATGACCTCGGTGATGTCGGAGCCGTTGATGCCGTGCTCCGCGGCGAGCTTGACGACCTGCTTGGACTTGACGAGGGCTTGGAAACCGTGCGGCAGTTCCCGGTCCCCGTGCTCCTTGTGGTCCTCGTAGCCGCCGTCCAGGCCCACTTCCTCCGGGAGGGGCGCGCCGGGCACGGGGAGGTAGCCGATCTCGCCCGCACCGCCGGAGCGGCCGCGGTGGATGCGGCCGTCGATCATCGCGGACATGCCGACACCGCCGGCGGCGCTGAGCCAGATGAGCACGAACTCGTCGACGCCCGAGGCGGCGCCTTCGGCGTGCTCGGCCAGGGCGGCCAGGTTCACGTCGTTCTCGATGATGACCGAGCGTTTGAGGTCGGCGCGCAGGGCTTCGAGGACGCCTTCGTGCCAGGACATCAGGTCGAAGGAGAAGCGGATGTCGCCGGTGCGGGGGTCGACGACGCCGGGGGTGCCGATGACGCAGGCGCGGACCTTGTCCAGGGGGACCTCGGCGCTGTCGACCAGGCGCATCACGGCGGTATGGACGAGGGCGACGGGGTCGTCCGAGGCGCTGGGGTCGACGGTGACGTCGCTGATGACCTCCCCGGTGATGTCGGCGATGGTCGCGGTGACGCGGTGGGCGCTGACGTCCAGGGCCGCGACGTAGGCGCTTTCGGGGACGACGGCGTAGAGGGCGGCGTTGGGTCCGCGCCCTCCTGCTTGGCTGCCGACCACGCGGACCAGGTCGCGTTCCTCCAGCCGTGCGAGTAGTTGGGACGCGGTGACCTTGGACAGACCCGTGCGCGTGCCGAGCTGGGTCCTGGTCAAGGGACCTCCGGACAAGAGGAGTTCCAGTGCCGCGCGATCGTTGAGCTGGCGCAGCAGCCGGGGAGTCCCCGGACGTTGAGACATAACCGTGACACCTCACCCTGTTTTTATTAGGAAAGTTTCCTGTTAATTTAGCTCACAACCTCACAGGAGGTCACGTCCCGGCAGGCCCACAGCAGCAACCCGGGCCACCGGTACCCGCGCCGGCGGGGCGGCCAAACGTGCTGTCCCAGCACACCCCCCAAATAGACGTCGAAGCGCCCGGATCCGTCCATGATCCCAGGTCGCTTCGGGCACAGGCGCCGCGCCCCAGCGCGTCGTGCGAAGGGAGATAGGTTCACATGAGGTTCTCCAAGATCGCCTTGGCCTCGGCCGTGGTCATGCTCGCGGCAGCCTGCGGCAATGGATCCGGCGACGACGGCGGAAGCGCCGGCGATGCGCCCGACACCCTGACCGTATGGCGCATGGGTGACGCCAGCGAAGAACAGAACGACCACATGGACATGGTGACTGAGCAGTACCAGGAGCTGCACCCGGACACCGACGTCGACGTCCAGTGGATCCCCTGGGACGAGTTCAGCCAACGCTTCCAGACGGCCCTGGTCTCCGGTGGCCCCGACGTCGTCGAGATCGGCAACGACCAGGTGCCCACCTGGGCCCACTCCGAAGCCCTCTACGACGTCTCCGAGCTCGCCGAAGAGTGGGACGACACCGACGACATGCTCGAAGGAGCCTACGCCAACGGCACCTTCGACGACGCCCAGTACAGTATTCCCTGGTACAGCGGGGTCCGGGCTCTCTGGTACAACACCGACTGGCTCGAAGAGCTCGGCCACGAGCCCCCCGAGACCTGGGACGAGCTGACCGAGGTCGCCGAGGACATCGAGGACGAGTACGACGTTCCCGGCTTCGCCGCCCCGACCGACTTCCTCAACGGTATCGCCAGCTTCGTCTGGGCCAACGACGGCGACTTCGCCACCCAGGAGGGTGACGAGTGGGTCGGCGAGCTCGACTCGGCCGAGACCGCCGAAGCGCTGGAGTTCTACGCCGGCCTCACCGTCGACGGCCACTCCCCCAGCGCCTGTGTGGGCGTCGACGAGGTCGAGTGCGCCCACGCCGACTTCGTCAACCGCGACATCGGCATGTTCATCGACGGCCCCTGGGCCCAGCCCCAGCTCGAGGAGCTCAACGACGACCACGTCGACCACTGGGCAACCGCGCCCATCCCGGGCACCGACGGCATGGCCCCCGCCTTCGGCGGCGGCTCCGACCTGTCCGTGTGGGGCACCACCGAGTACCCCGAGGCCGCCTTCGACTACATCACCGTCCTGAACAGCAAGGACAACGCGCTTCCCTACAACGAGGTCGCGTCGATGTTCCCGGTCTACGAGGACGTCCTCGAGAGCGACGCCTTCCAGGAGGACCCGATCCTCGCCGGCGCCGCCACCCAGGCCACCGGTGACCTGCGCCTGTTCCCGGACACCGCCAACTGGGGCCACGTCCAGTGGGAGCTGACCACCATCCAGACCGCCGTGCAGCGCTTGGCCGACGGCGAGTCCGCCGACGACGTCCTCCCCGAGCTGAACGAGGAGCTCACCGAGGCGCTCAACCGCCCCGAAGACGAGTAACCGACCCCAGCCATCACCAGCGCGTTCGCCACACGCGCCCGGGGCGGCCGACCGTACCCCTAACGGCACCCCCACGGCCGGAAGGACCGAAACGGCGGTCGCCCCCGCTCAACCTGCCAGGAACGGCTGATGACACAAACGCTGGAACGCCCCGCACCCACTGAGGGTGAGCGGCCCAAGAGCCGCAGTCGCCTCTCACCCAGAGCGCGGCACGCGTTCATTCCCTACTTCCTGATCCTGCCCGCCGTGGCCGTCCTGGCCGTGGTCCTCCTGTGGCCCATCGGCCAGATGCTGTGGATCTCGCTGCACGACTACGGTCTGCGGCAGCTCCAGGGGCAGGAAGCACAGTGGAACAACTTCGGGCACTACCTCCACGTACTCACCGACGAGCGCTTCTGGTCGATCTTCCGCAACACCATCCTGGTCTGCCTGGCCATGGTGGTCCTGACCATGGTCCTCGGAACCCTCGTCGGTCTGCTGATGCACCGGCTTCCGCGATGGGCGTCGACCACGCTGGGCATCGGCCTGATGCTCGCTTGGGCCACCCCGGTGATCAGCGCCGCCATCGTCTACAGGTGGCTGTTCGACACCAGGTACGGCCTGTTCAACGCCATCCTGACCAGCCTTCCCGACTGGCTCGTCGGCTCCGGATGGCAGGAGTTCAACTGGCTCAGCTCACCGAGCACGCTGTTCCCGATCCTCGTCATCACCGTGGTCTGGCAGTCGTTCCCGTTCGTGGCGATCAGCGTCCTGGCCGGGCTCAAGAGCATCCCGAGCGAGCTCTACGAGGCCGCCCGCATCGACGGCGCCAACGGCTGGACGGCCTTCTGGAGCGTCACCGTGCCCATGCTGCGGCCGCTCTTCGCACTGCTGCTGGTCCTCCAGATCATCTGGGACTTCCGGATCTTCACGCAGCTGTTCATCCTCGGCGGCGGCGTCACCAACCGCGAGATCGCCCTGATCCCGACCTACATCTACCAGCTGGGCTTCGCCTCGACCCCGCCGAACTACGGCATGGGTTCGGCGATCGCCGTGATCATGACCGTCCTGGTACTCGTCATCAGCGCCTACTACCTGCGCACGATGATCCGCCAGGAGGAGGCCCGATGAACAACCGGTACCGCCTGCGCAAGCTCCTCGGGAAGACCGGCCCGTACGTCGCGGCCCTCGCGGTCTTCCTCTTCGCGATCTTCCCCGTCTACTGGGTCCTGGCCACGGCCCTGCGGCCCACCGGAGAGATCTTCACCCGCGAACCCACGCTGTTCCCGCGGGAGATCACCTTCGAGCACTTCGAGCGCGTGACCTCCGGGGTCCTGATCCCGGGGGCGTCCTTCTGGTCGTTTCTCACCAACAGCCTCATCGTGACGGTGGGCTCGGTCGCCTTCGCGGCGCTCCTGTCCCTGCTCGCGGCGATCGCCGTCGCCCGCTTCAAGTTCAAGCTGCGCTCGGTCTTCATCATCATGCTGCTGGTCATCCAGATGGTCCCGGTCGAAGCGCTGATCATCTCGCTCTTCATCAACTTCTTCCACATGGGCAACGCCCTCGACATCGAGCTCGTCAGCAACCTGAGCGGCGTGTTCATCATCTACGTCGCGGTCGCGCTGCCCATCACCATCCTGATGGTCCGCAGCTTCGTGGCCGCTGTGCCCAAGGAACTGGAGGAGGCCGCCGCCATCGACGGCGCCAGCGGATGGACGATCTTCTGGCGGATCCTGATGCCGCTGGTCGCCCCGGGCCTGGCCGCCGCCAGCATCTTCGCGTTCATCACCGCGTGGAACGAGTTCCTGGTGGCCTTCACCTTCCTGCAGAACAACACGGGCGCCTACACCCTGCCGATCTCCCTCCAGTACTACTTCGGCGCCGTGTCCGTGGAGTGGGGGTCGATCATGGCTGCCTCGACCCTGCTCACCGTGCCCGTGATGATCTTCTTCCTCTTCGTCCAGCGCCGCATGGTCTCCGGTCTGACCATGGGCGCGGTCAAGGGCTGACCGCCCCGCAAACCACCAACGCACACCTTCCCCGCCACGCGTCTGCCCTCGCCGGGGCACCCTTGATCACCGAACGGAGTTCGTCATGCCACACGACCCGACACTGGAGCGTCTGGCCAACGCCACGCTGCTGGTGCCCTTCGAGTCCCTCCAGGCCCCCACATGGATCCTGGACGGACTGGCGGACGGGATCTCCGGCGTCTGTCTGTTCCACAACAACTTGGAGAGCCCTGAGCAGGTCACCGCGCTCAACGCGAGCCTGCGCGAGGCAACGGACAC
Organism: Nocardiopsis nanhaiensis; assembly: GCF_054778635.1. Classification (NCBI taxonomy): domain Bacteria; kingdom Bacillati; phylum Actinomycetota; class Actinomycetes; order Streptosporangiales; family Nocardiopsidaceae; genus Nocardiopsis; species Nocardiopsis nanhaiensis. The sequence continues at coordinate 15,158 of NZ_BAAGZJ010000014.1, read as the reverse complement.
CCCGCTGATCTCACTGGACGAAGAGGGTGGCGACGTCACCCGCATCGGCCAGGCCCGGGGCAGTGACTACCCCGGAAACGCCGCCCTGGGAGCGGTCGACGACACCGACCTCACCCGCGCCACGCTGCGCGCCCTGGGTGTACAACTCGCCGACCTCGGCTTCAACCTTGATCTTGCCCCCTCGGTGGACGTCAACGTCGCCGACGACAACCCCGTGATCGGCACCCGCTCCTTCGGAGCCGACGCCGAGCTCGTGGCCCGGCACGCCGCCGCCTCCGTCCAGGGCCTCCAGGAGGCCGGTGTGGCCGCGTGCGCCAAGCACTTCCCCGGCCACGGTGCCACCTCGCAGGACTCCCACCACACGCTGCCCAGAGTGGAGGCAGACGCCGATCTGCTGCGCAGACGTGAACTCCTGCCGTTCCAGGCGGCCGTCGACGCCGGAGTCCGGTCCATCCTGACCGCCCACATCGAGCTGCCCGGCCTGGGCTGTGACGGCCCCGCGACCCTCAACCGCTACCTGCTCAACAACCTGCTGCGCGACGACATGGGCTTCACCGGGGTGGTGGTCAGCGACGCCATGGACATGCAGGGCGTCAGCGGCAGGATCGGCATCCCCGAAGCCAGCGTGCTCGCGGTGGCCGCCGGTTGCGACCTGCTCTGCCTGGGCCGCTACGTCTACGCCGACCAGGTCGCCCAGGTCCGGACAGCGCTGATCGACGCGGTCGGCGACGGCCGCCTGCCGGGCGAGCGCCTGGAGGAGGCCGCTGAGCGCAACGCGCGGCTGCGCGACTGGATCAAGAGCACCGCCGAGGGGCAGTCCCGCACCGGCGGCACCGAACTGGTCGGGCTGGCCGGGGCCCGCCGCGCCACCCGCGTGGACGGCGACATCCCACCACTGGAGGACCCGTACGTGGTCGAGGTGGACGCTCCCGCCGGGATCGCCGTCGGCGAGGTGCCGTGGGGGCTGGGCCCGTGGTTCCGCGACACCGTCCGGGTCTCCCCCGAGACGGATGACCCCGCGGCGGTACTCGCCGCCGCCCAGGGCCGCGACCTGGTGGTCGTGGTGCGGGACGCGCACCGCTATCCGAGCGCCCAGGCGTTCGTCAGCGGCCTGCTGAGCGCCCGGCCCAAGGCCGTGGTCGTGGAGATGGGGCTGCCCATCTGGCGGCCCGACTGCGGCGCCTACGTGAGCACCTACGGCGCCGCCCACGTCAACGGACTGAGCGCCGCCGAACTCCTCGGCTCCGCGGGCGCCCTCAAGGCGACCAACTGATCCTCCCCCGCACCGGTCCGGCCCCACTCCCCACTCCTCAGCGGGCCGGGCCGGTGGCCAATTCCGGCCATACTGGTGCACGGCCGCACTGGTGGGGGAAGCCGGAGCGGGGGGAAGCCTGTGGGGAGGCCAAGGGGGGAAGATCATCTCCGATGTCCCCGAAACCCGGTCGGAGAAGTACCCTTAGCATGTAGCACCCCGGCCGTCGACGACACCCGTAGGCGCCCGGTGCCCCATTCGCCCTTCAAACCACGGCATAATCACAGCATGCGCCTTTCAGCCCGGGTCGACTACGCGCTACGCGCGGCCGCAGAGCTCGCTCACGCCAGCGACGGTCCGGTGACGGCCGAGCAGCTCGCACGCGCGCAGGCCATCCCCGGAAAATTCCTCGAGAACATCCTCACCCAGCTACGCCGTGCCGGGTTGGTGCGCAGTCAACGGGGTCCCGTTGGCGGCTACTGGCTCGCCCGGCCCCCGGGGGAGATCTCCCTCGCCGACATCATCCGAGCGGTCGACGGACCGCTCGCCAACGTGCGCGGGGAACGCCCCGAACACGTGGACTACGACGGTGCGGCCCGCAGCCTGCAACAGGTGTGGATCGCGCTACGCGCGAGTGAGCGCGGCATCTTGGAGGGGGTCACCCTCCAGCACCTGGTCAGCAACGACCTCCCCGAGCAGGTGCGCACCCTGGCTGAGGACCCCGAGGCCTGGGTCAATCACACGCACCGCTGAGTGCCGCTCTACGGGGCGGGGAGCACGAACTCGAGGAGCCGGTCACCCCGCGGGGTGACCGGCTCCTGGAACGAGACCTGTGAGGCGGCTGACGTACGTATGCGGGCCGGGTGTCAGACCCCGGCCATATCGGCGACCTGGGGAACACGGTCTGGAACGGGCTCGATGCCGAGGTCCTGGGCGGGGACGGGGTCTGTCGTGACCGCGTCGCCCAACAGGGCGGCCTCCTGGAGCTCGGCCAGAGCGAGCTGGTCGGAGACCTCTCTGAGTACCTGAGAAAGCGGGACACCGAGGGCCCCGCAGATCGAGGCGAGCAGCTCGGAAGAGGCTTCCTTCTGCCCCCGCTCGACCTCCGACAGATAGCCGAGGGAAACACGCGCATCGGCCGACACCTCGCGGAGGGTGCGGCTTTGGCGCTGCCGCAGCCGCCTGAGCACGTCACCAAGTAGGTGACGAAGCAGGACCATCATTCGCGCTCCCTCCCACCGGTAGCGACCTTCATATACAACACCGTACCTGCCCCACGCCCGATTCGGGCACCTCTTGCCGTCCTGTTCGCTGGAGGGGGAACCGCGTACGAGGGTGGTTTTGTTCCCGCGCCCTGGGGTGCGGGGGGAACCCGCCGAAAGGGTCAGTCCCGGGTGTTTCCCGCCACGTCCCCGCGAACGGCGGTCCTCAGGATCCTCAACGCACCCTCGACCGTGTCGTAGCGGATACCCGAACGATCTCCGGTGAAACTGAAGCGGACGACCTCGGTGTGTGAGCCTGATCCTGCCACGGCGGCGTAGACGGTACCGACCGGCTGTCCGTCCTGGGGTTCCGGACCGGCGACCCCGGTGACGGCGAGCCCGTGGTCGGCACCCATCAGACGGCGTACGCCCCGTGCCATGTGGGCCGCGACATCGGGGTGGACGGCGCCGTGCGCGGCCAGCAGCTCCTCGGGGACACCGAGGAGGGAGGCCTTGGTATCGGTCGCGTACGTGACGGCCCCGCCCCGGTAGGTGGCCGAGGCCCCGGGGATCGCCGTCAGGTGGGCGCCGAGCAGTCCTCCGGTGAGGGATTCGGCAGTGGCTGCGGTCGCCCCGGACCGCAGCAGGGCCCGGTGGGCGGCCCCGGCCGCGTCCAGCGCCGCTCCCCCGAGCCGGTGCCCTTCATCCGCCGTCACGTGGCTACTTCTCCTGCGCGCCCTTGGCGCGCGCCAGGCGGACGGCGTCGACCACGTAGACCAGGCCGGTCCACAGGGTGACGGCCAGGGCCGCACCCATGACGCCGTGCGCGATCCACACGAACACCTCGGTGAACGGCAGGAGCTGCAACGGGAACAGGTAGATGCTGATCGCGACGATCTGCAGGACGGTCTTGAGCTTGCCGCCCTTGCTCGCCGGCATGACGCCGTAGCGCAGTACCGCGAAGCGCAGCGCCGTGATGCCCCACTCGCGCAGCAGAATAGCGATGGTCACCCACCACCACAGGTCTCCCTGGATGGAGAGCACGATCAGCGCGGCGCCGGTGAGCGCCTTGTCCGCGATCGGGTCGGCAATCTTCCCGAAGTCGGTGACCAGATTCCGGCGTCGTGCCAGCTCACCGTCGATGCGGTCGGTGATGGCGGCCAGCACGAAGACGGAGAAGGCCGCCATCTCCCACCACGTCCCGTCCAGGAACATGAACCAGACGAAGACCGGCACCATGACCAACCGGCTCATCGTGAGGACGTTCGCGATGTTCCACAAGGGCGCTTGGGGGGCGGACGAGGCCGCGGGGTCGTGCGTGCTCATCTGTCTCCGGCTTCCCCGTCCTGCTCCGCGACGAGGTCGGCCCCGGCCGCCTGGATGACGGTGGCCCGCACCAGGTCCCCGACGGCGAGGTCCTCGCCGTACAGGATGGTGCTGCCGTCGACCTCGGGTGCCTGGTGCTCGGCGCGACCCTCGTAGGCGCCGTCCTCCAGTACGGCCTCCACCAGCACGTTCACCTCGGTGCCGATACGCTCCTCGGCCCGCTGGGCCATGAGCTCCTCGGCGAGGCGGTTGAGCGTGTCCACGCGCTGCGCGACCACGTCCTCAGGCACCTTGTTCTCGTGGTTGAGGGCTTCGGTGCCGTCTTCGTCCGAGTAGCCGAAGACGCCGATGGCGTCCAGGCGGGCCTCGGTGAGGAAGGCCACCAGCTCCTCGAACTCCTCCTCCGTCTCGCCGGGGAACCCGACGATGAAGTTGGAGCGGGCACCGGCCTCGGGTGCGCTCCTGCGGGCGGTGTCCAGGAGCTCCAGGAAGCGCTCGCGGTCACCGAAGCGACGCATGCGGCGCAGCAGCGGGCCGCTCGCGTGCTGGAAGGAGAGGTCGAAGTAGGGGACCACACCGGGAGTCTTGGCGATGACGTCCACGAGCCCGGGACGGACCTCGGCGGGCTGCAGGTAGCTGACCCTGACCCGTTCCAGTCCCTCGACCGCGGCCAGGCGCGGCAGGAGCTTCTCCAGCGCGCGCACGTCGCCCAGGTCCTTGCCGTAGGACGTGGAGTTCTCGCTGACCAGGAACACCTCGCGCACGCCCTCGCTGGCCAGCCATTCCGCCTCACGGACGACTTCGTCGGGCTGACGCGAGATGTAGGCGCCGCGGAAGGCCGGGATGGCGCAGAAGGTGCACCTGCGGTCGCAGCCGGAGGCGATCTTGAGGTTGGCCACCGGGCCGCCTGTCAGGCGGCGGCGCGGGACAGTGGCGCGGTAGGGAAGGTCGGTGCCGTCCGCGCCCTCGGAGTCCTCGAACCCGGCGTGCCCCGGCACGTGCACCTGGGAGGCGTCGCGTTCGGCGGGGCTGATCGGCAGCAGGGTGCGGCGGTCGCGCGGGTCGTGTGGGACCAGCTCGCGCCCGGCCACGACGTCGTCGAGCCGCTCGGTGACGGTGGCGTAGTCGTCGAACCCGATGACGTTGGCTTCGGGGAGGGCGTCGGCGAGTTCGGAACCGTAGCGCTCGGCCATGCAACCGGCGGCGACGACCTTTCCGCCGTTCTCGGCCGCTTCCAGCAGGGTCTCGATGGAGTCCTGTTTGGCGGCGTCGATGAACCCGCATGTGTTGACGACGGTCACGTCCGCCTTGGTGTCGTCGTCGACGAGGTCCCAGCCGCCGGCTGCGAAACGCCCGGCGAGCTCTTCGGAGTCGACCTCGTTACGCGCACACCCCAGGGTGACGAGTGAGACAGTACGGCGCGATGACATGGCTTCCAAGCGTGTGGGAGAGCTTCGAGTGGTACGGGGCGCGGCACGGCCGGAGGCCGGGATACCCGGGTCGGCTCGTGGTCGCGCGACGGCGTCGAGTGGCGCCGCCCGCAACCCCCCACACTACCGTGGTTGACCAACCCTCCCGTACCCCGGCCTTGGGCCGTACTGTGGCGTTCCCCGTCGTGAAGGCCCTCGTCAGTCGTCGATACCGTCGGCGCCGACGGTGATCTCCTTCACCTCTCCGAATCCTCCGCTGGGGCCGAGGTCCTCTCCGTCGATGGCGACCTCGACCGCTCCGGCGTTGCCGACCCACACGGTCACGGGCTCTTCCGTGACGAAGTCCTCGGCCTCTCCGTTGGTGAGGAATCCGGTGAAGAGGTCACCGCCGTCGAGGTCGCTCACCTTGACCCAGGTGCGGTCGTAGGCGCTGAGGGCGACGGTGAACTCCCCGGCCTCCCCTTCCGCGGGGCCCGTGTCCTCGACGGCCGCTTCCTCGGAGGTCTTGGCCGCCTCCTCCTCGGAAAGCACCGAGGAGTCGACGGTGTCGCCGCCGTCTTCACGGACGGACTCGAAGGCGGTGCGGGCGGGGTTTCCGTCTTCCCAGCCCTGCCAGGTCCGGACGCCGACGAAGACGCCGGCGACGATGATGACGGCGACGACGGCCCAGGGCCAGTGTTGTCGGAACTTCTCGCCGCCGCGCGTCCTGGTCCGGGTGACCGCGGGCCGGGCCGCGGCTGCGACCGGGGCCGCGCGGTTCTTCTGGGCCTTTGCCCTGCCTCGTCTGCCCGAGCGCCGGGGCTCGGGCACCCCCGCCGCTGCGGGCTTGGCGCGTTTTCCCCGTGGCCGCCGGGCGAGCTTCTGGGTGCGTTCGAAGTGGCCCCAGTTCTCTGCCCGCTGCTCGGGGTCGGTGTCCTCGTCTCCGATGCTGGGCGGGCCGCCCTGTGCGGCGGCGACTCGGACCGACTCGGACTTGGCGGACGGAAGCCGCTGCGGGGGGATGAAGGTCGGCTTCTCCGTGGAAGCGTGTTCGCGGTCGTACTCCTCCAGGAGCGGCGCGGGGTCGATTCCGAGGTACTTGCAGATCCTCCGGATGTGCCCGCGCGCGTAGAAGTCCCCTCCACAGGGGACGAAGTCCTCGTTCTCGATACCTCTGAGGACCTGCATGCGGATGCGTGTACGTGTGCTCAGGTTCTCCAGCGAGCATCCCGCCGCGATCCGTGCGGCGGACAAGGTCTGGCCGATCGTCGCCATGCGCACTCCCCCCGCGACTATCTGTGCCTACGTGACCCCACTCTGCTACCCAAGGCCGCTCAGCGCAGGTCACCACGCCCCATGGAGCTGCCAAGATCGCACCAAATCGGGCGCCCCGGTCAGCCCCCCCTGATGTCGGTGAGCACGGAGGCGAGGTCGTCGGGGGTGACGAGGACGTCGCGGGCCTTGGAACCCTCGCTGGGGCCGACGACGTCGCGGCTCTCCATGAGGTCCATCAGGCGGCCCGCCTTGGCGAAACCGACGCGCAGTTTGCGCTGGAGCATCGACGTGGACCCGAACTGGGTGGTGACGACCAGCTCGACCGCCTGCAACAGCAGGTCCATGTCGTCGCCGACGTCCTCGTCGATCTCCTTCTTCTTGGCCTCGGGTGCCGCGACGTCCTCGCGGTAGCTGGGCTCGGACTGCTTCTTGCAGTGGTCGACGATCCCGCGGATCTCCTTCTCACCCACCCAGGCGTTCTGGAGCCGGATGGGCTTGCCCGCGCCCATCGGGAGGAAGAGCGCGTCGCCCTTGCCCACGAGCTTCTCCGCGCCGGGCTGGTCCAGGATGACGCGGCTGTCGGAGAGGCTGGAGGTGGCGAAGGCGAGCCGGGAGGGCACGTTGGCCTTGATCAGGCCCGTGACGACGTCGACGCTGGGGCGCTGGGTGGCCAGCACCAGGTGGATGCCGGCGGCGCGGGCCAGCTGGGTGATGCGCACGACCGAGTCCTCTACGTCACGTGGCGCGACCATCATGAGGTCGGCGAGCTCGTCGACGATCACCAGGAGGTAGGGGTAGGGCTCGTACTCGCGTTCGCTGCCGGGCGGGGCGGTCACCTCGCCGGTGCGCACCGCGGCGTTGAAGTCGTCGATGTGGCGGTAACCGGAGGCGGCGAGGTCGTCGTAGCGACGGTCCATCTCCCCCACGACCCACTGGAGGGCCTCGGCGGCCTTCTTGGGGCTGGTGATGATCGGGGTGATCAGGTGCGGGATGCCCTCGTACATGGTGAGCTCGACCCGCTTGGGGTCGACGAGGATCATCCGCACCTCGTCCGGGGTGGCGCGCATCATCAGCGAGGAGATGAGCCCGTTGATGCAGGTCGACTTACCGGCGCCGGTCGCACCCGCGACCAGCACGTGCGGCATCTTGGCGAGGTTGGCGACGACGTTGGTGCCCTCGACGTCCTTGCCCAGGCCCACCAGCATGGGGTGGTGGTCCGACGTGGCCACCGGGGAGCTCAGCACGTCACCGAGGCTCACTATGTCCTTGTCGGTGTTGGGGATCTCCACACCGATCGCGGACTTTCCGGGGATGGGCGACTGGATGCGCACGTCAGCGCTCTTGACCGCGAGCGAGATGTTCTTGGAGAGGGCGGTGACCTTCTCGACCTTCACCGCCGGCCCGAGCTCGATCTCGTAGCGCGTGACCGTCGGGCCACGCGTGAATCCGGTGACCTCGGCGTCGATCTTGAACTGGGTCATCACCCCGGACAGCGCCGCGACGACGTCGTCGTTGGCCTTGGTACGCGCCTTGGCGGGCGAGCCGGGCTTGAGCATCGTCGGGACGGGCAGCTCGTAGTCGCCCTCCACCACGCGGGAGGGGATGGACAGCTGTTCGGTGGTGGCCGGGGGCGGTGTGGGATCGGGAGTAGGCGCCTTGGCCTTCTTTCGGGCAGCGGGCTTCTTGGCCTCCGCCTCCCCCGCTGCCTCGTCGGTGAGGGCGGGGGCGACCGGCCCCGGTTCGGGTTCGCTGGGCAGGACCGGGCTGTCGTAGGGGCGTTCGTGGTCGCCCGCGACCGTCTCCCCCTTGGGCTTGCGCTTACGCCGCTTGGCGGGCTTCTCCTCGGCGTCCGCTCCGAGGATGCCGATCCCGGAGTCGGGGCCGGTGTCGCGCTCCATCAGGGCGCCGAACAGGGTCTGGAGGCGCTCCGGGATCCGCCGGATCGGGGTGGCGGTCACCACCAGGATGCCGAACATCAGGATCAGCGCGAGGAGCAGGCCGGTGAGCCACGGTGTCACCACGGCGCTGAGCGGTCCGGAGGCGACGAACCCGATGAGGCCGCCCGAGTTCTGCAGCCCTTCGATGCCGTCTGCTGGCTGCGGGATTCCGTGCGCGATGTGGATCAGGCCGAGCAGGCCGAGCATGATCGCGGTGACTCCGATGAAGAGCCGACCGGCATCACCCTCCTTGCCGGTGCTCGGCGTGCGCATCAGCTTCACGGCGATGGGCAGGAAGAGCAGCGGCAGGATCGGGGAGAAGGTACCGAAGCCTCCCACGATCACGAAGCGGGTGGCTTCCAGCAGAGGCCCGTCGCTCTGCCACCACACCGCGGCGGCCACGAGGATGCCCAAGGCCAGCAGTACCAGGCCGATGCCGTCCCGCCGCAGGTCCGGGTCGAGGTCGCGTGCGCTGCGACCGACCGCTCGCGCCGCGCCGCCCACGGTGTGCGCGATGAGCTTCCACAGCACGAGCAGGAACTGGCCGAAGAGGGTGAACACGTAGGCGATGGGCCCGTCAGGCATGCGCTTCTGGGCGGGGGGCTTGCGCCCGCTGGACTTCTTACGCCCGGAACCACCAGAGGAGGCGCGCGTGGCCATCGGGGGTCACCTCCACGGGGGACGGGGTTGGAGCCCGGACACAGCCGCCCGGCACGGCGGAAGCCTACTAAGACGGCATAGCCGAGGCACGAACGCTGGACGGCGTGTCGTGATGCCCGTCAAGCCGCGATACCCGTTCGGGCGCCGGCAGTGTTCCGGCGCCGAGGGCACTCACGCCGAACGGCCCGGGAGTCCTCCCGGGCCGTTCGGCGTAGCGTGTTCGGGTCAGACCTCGACCAGAACAGGGATGATCATGGGACGACGGCGGTAGGTCTCGTTGACCCAGCGCCCCGTGCTGCGGCGGATGAGCTGCCGGATCTGGTGCGGGTCGTTGACGCCGTCGGAGGCCGCCTTGTCCAGAGCGGCCTGGAGCTTGTCGATGACGTCGTCGTAGGCGTCCGCGCCGATGCCCGCGCCCCGGGTGTGGATCTCGGGCTCGCCGAGCATCTTGCCCGTGTTGGAGTCCACCGCGAGGACCACGGAGATGAAGCCCTCCTCTCCGAGGATGCGGCGGTCCTTGAGCGAGGCGTCGGTGACGTCGCCGACCGACGAGCCGTCCACGTACACGTACCCGGCCTGCACGGCACCCACGATCTTGGCGCGGTTCTTGTACAGGTCGACGACCACGCCGTCCTCGGCGATGACGATGCGGTCGTTCGGGACGCCCGTGAGCTTGGCGAGGTCGGCGTGGGCGCGCATGTGCCGCCACTCACCGTGCACCGGCATGAAGTTGCGCGGGCGCACCATGTTGAGCACGTAGAGCAGTTCGCCGGCGGAGGCGTGCCCGGAGACGTGCACCAGGGCGTTGCCCTTGTGCACGACGTTGGCACCCCAGCGGGTCAGACCGTTGATCACCCGGTTGACCGAGGTCTCGTTGCCCGGGATGAGCGACGAGGCGAGCAGGACGGTGTCGCCCTCCGCGATGCGGATCTGGTGGTCGCGGTTGGCCATGCGGCTGAGCGCGGCCATGGGCTCGCCCTGCGAGCCGGTGCAGACCAGCACGACCTCGTCCGCCGGCAGCTTGTCGAGCTGCTTGACGTCGACGATGGTGTCGCCGGGGATGCTCAGGTAGCCGAGGTCGCGCGCGATGTTCATGTTGCGGACCATGGAACGGCCCACGAACGCGATCTTGCGGCCGTGCGCGGTCGCCGAGTCGATGACCTGCTGGACCCGGTGCACGTGCGAGGCGAAGCACGCCACGACGATGCGCTTCTCGGCCTGCCGGAACACCTTGTCGATGGCGGCGTTCAGGTCGCGCTCGTTGACGATGAAACCGGGCTGTTCGGCGTTGGTGGAGTCGGACAGCAGCATGTCGACGCCCTCGTCACCGAACCGGGAGAACCCGGCCAGGTCGGTGAGGCGCCCGTCCATCGGCAGCTGGTCCATCTTGAAGTCACCGGTGTGCAGCACCGTGCCGCCGGGGGTACGGATACCCACGGCGAGCGCGTCCGGGATGGAGTGGTTGACCGCGAAGAACTCGAGGTTGAAGGGGCCGAAGTCGTGGCGCTCCCCCTCCTCCACCAGGACGGTCTCCGGCTTGATGCGGTGCTCGCCCAGCTTGGCGCTGATCAGCGCGAGGGTCAGTTTGGAACCGATGATCGGGATGTCGGCCCGCTCACGCAGCAGGAAGGGCACGCCGCCGATGTGGTCCTCGTGCCCGTGGGTGAGCACGATCGCCTCGACGTCGTCGAGACGGTCCCGGATGTAGTCGAAGTCCGGCAGGATCAGGTCGACACCGGGCTGCTCCTCCTCAGGGAAGAGCACACCGCAGTCGACGATGAGCAGACGGCCGTCGTACTCGAAGACCGTCATGTTGCGGCCGATCTCGCCGAGACCGCCAAGGGCGACGACGCGCAGGACGCCCTCGCCCTGGGGCGGGGGCGGGCCGAGCTCGGGGTGCGGGTGACTCATACGGAACCCTCCGTGAGACGTTCGACGCGAACAGCGCTGGCAGGCACGGCCTGGTGCGGGGCGAGCCCGATCGGGCCCTTGACCCCGGCGGCCGCCAAGTCTTCGCGGAGGAGTGCCTGGAGCTCGGAGGACGCGTCGGCGAGCGGTGTGCGGACCGGCCCGGAGGGCAAGCCGAAGAGGTTGAGGACGGCCTTGGTCGTGATGACGCCCTGGGTGCGGAACATGCCGGTGTAGACCGGGGTGAGGCGGCGGTGGATCGCCAGCGCCTGGCCGACCTCACCGTCGTCGAAGGCGTCGATCATGTCGCGCAGGTCGCTGCCGACGATGTGGCCGACGACGCTCACGAAGCCGGCCGCGCCCACGGAGAGCAGGGGCAGGTTCAGGATGTCGGTACCGCAGTAGTACGCCAGGTCGGTGCGCTCCATGACCCAGGAGCTGGCGCCGACGTTGTCCTTGGCGTCCTTGTTGGCGACGATGCGCGGGTGCTCGGCCAGCCGGACCAGGGTCTCGGAGGCGATCGGCGTGCCCGTGCGGTGGGGGATGTCATACAACATGACCGGCAGCTCGGTGGTGTCGGCGATCTCCGAGAAGTGCCGGATCAAGCCCTCCTGCGGGGGCTTGTTGTAGTACGGCGTTACGGCCAGCAGACCGTGCGCGCCCGCCTTCTCGGCGGCCTTCGCGAGCCGGACGCTGTGCCGGGTGTCGTTGGTGCCGACCCCGGCGACGACCTGGGCGCGGTCACCGACGGCCTCGACGACCGTGCGGAGCAGGCGATCCTTCTCGTCGTCGCTGGTCGTGGGCGACTCACCGGTCGTGCCGCTGATGATCAGGCCGTCGTTGTGCTGCTCGTCCACCAGGTAGGTGGCGAGTCTCGCGGCTCCGTCGTAGTCGAGTTCCCCGTCCTCGAGCATCGGGGTGACCATCGCGGTCAACATCTTGCCGAATGGGCGGTACTGGTTCTCTACCATCGCGTCTGAAAGGCTCTCGGGCCCGGTGCCGGAACGGCGGTGGGCCCTCGGGTGCCCCTCCTCCTCTCCATGTGCGTCAGAAATCAATGGGTGTGTCCCGTGCCGGGTGCTTTCCGCCGTGCACGGGCGAAGACGGCGCTGTACGTCCGTCGCCGCGACCGGCGTGTGCGGCCGGAAGCGGGAAAGTCTGTGTCGCCCCGCTCATGGGAGTGCGCGGAAGCTGATCCGGTTCGGCCCCCGTCCTCGTTGGTTGAGGTGAGGGGCGTCCCGGCGGGTGAAACCGAATGTGGAGCCCGAGTCGAGCCTAGACCAGTGAACCTACCCTCCCCGGGCCCGCGCCACGCGGGCCGGACCCGGGGACGCCGCGGTTAGGCGGCGGGGGCGGGGGTTGTCAGGTGGTACTCAGTCGACCTTTGGTGCTCAGTCGTCCTTCTTGTCCGGAAGGAACATGCTGGCCAGCCAGCTCACGACGGTGACGACGATGGCGCCGAAGAAGGCGGCCCAGAAGTCCTCTACATGGAAGGGCAGGCCGAACCCGTCGGAGATCCACTCCGTGAGCAGGAACAGCAGCGCGTTCACGACCAGGCCGATGAGGCCGAGCGTCAGGGCGTAGAACAGGCAGCCGACCGTTTTCACGATCGGTTTGATGACCGCGTTGACCAAGCCGAAGATCGCACCGACCGCAAGGTAGGTGACGATCTGCTCGGTGGTGTCCTGTGTCCTGACCTCGACTCCGGAGACCAGGAGGACAGCCGCCCAAAGGGCGAGCGCGTTCACGATTACTCTGATAATGAGGCTCACAACGTAGATGTTCCCATGCCAAGGCAAGGTCCGAAAACTCCGGTGACGGTGATCTTGTCGACCCGCGCCCCGTGCCCCTTCAGGAGGCCCCCGTGTCCAGTGCCCAGCAGTTCGTCCGCCCCGCCCGCGCAGCCGATGTGGCCACGGTGGTGGACCTGCAGGTGGCGTCGTGGCGGGCGGTGTACGGGGACCTGTTGCCCGAGGACGTGACCGAGGGCCTGTCCGGGGCGGAGGCCCGTCGGCAGTTCCACGAACAGTGGACGGTGTCCCTGGAGTCGCCCCCTACGTCCAAGCACCGGCTGGTGGTCGCCACGGACGAGGTCGGCGGGGTGCGGACCGTGGTGGGGTTCGCGGCCTTCGGCCCGGCCGGGGACCCGGACCTGTGGCCCGCCACGGACGCGGAGGTGTTCGCGCTGCACGTGGACCCGGAGCGGGTTCGGGAGGGGCACGGGAGCCGCTTGCTGAACGCCTGTGTGGACCACCTGGTGGAGGCCGGGTTCGGCAAGGTGCACGTGTGGACCCCCGAGGAGGAGAACGCCCTGCGGTCGTTCTTCGAAGCGTCGGGCTGGCGGGCGGACGGTGCCCGGCGGGAGATCGACATGGGCCGCCTGCTGCCGATGGCCCGGCTGCACGCCGCGATCTCGCAGTAGTCTCGCCAGCTCCGAATGGTCCCGCCAGCTCCGAGTAGTCCCACCAGGTACTACCGTTGGGTAGTTGTCTGGTGCGCCCCACGGCGTACCGCCTGAGCGAACTGGAGGACCGGCGCGTGGCCACGGTCAGTGAATGGGTTTCGGGGCTGCGTCCCCGCACGCTTCCGAACTCGGTCGTCCCGGTTGCGGTCGGCACCGCGCTGGCCTACTCCCTGGACGGGTTCGTGTGGTGGAAGGCACTGCTCGCCCTGGCCGTGTCGATGGCACTCCAAGTGGGGGTGAACTTCGCCAACGACTACAGCGACGGGGTCAAGGGCACCGACACCGAGGAACGGACCGGGCCCACACGGCTGACCGCGACCGGGCTGGCCGCTCCCAAGCAGGTGCTGGCGGCGGCACTGGGGAGTTTCACCCTCGCGGGTGTGATCGGACTGGTGCTGGTGGCGACCACCTCGTGGTGGCTGCTGCTCATCGGTACGGCCGCGATCGCCGCCGCCTGGTACTACACGGGCGGTCGGACGCCCTACGGGTACCGGGGGCTGGGTGAGGTCTCCGTGTTCGTGTTCTTCGGCGTCGTCGCCGTGGTCGGCACAGTGTTCGTGCAGCTGGAGTCGGCACCCTGGCAGGCCTGGGTCGCGTCGGTCCCGGTGGGGCTGCTGTCCTGCTCGGTGCTGGTGATCAATAACCTGCGCGACATCCCCACCGACCGGGAGACCGGCAAGATCACACTGGCCGTCCGCCTCGGCGAGGTCGGCACACGGCGCCTGTTCGCGGGGATGGTCGTGGGGTCCTTCGTCGTGGCGCTCGTGCTGACCCCCGTGTCCTGGTGGGTGCCGCTGGTGCTGCTCTCCGCGCCGTTGGCCGTGCAGCCGCTCCGCCGCGTCCTGGGCGGCCAGGTGGGGCGTGAACTGGTGTTGGGTCTGGGTGAGACGGGGAAGCTGCAGATGGCCTTCGGTGTGCTGTTCTCGATCGCGCTCGCCCTGGGCTGATACCGAGTGCAGGGCTGACTCCTAGGGGGGCTGACTCCGAGGGGTCTGGCTCCGAAGTGGACTGGCTCCGTGCGGAGGCTGAGCGGATGCGATACCTGTCTGACGCGACCGACGAGAGTTTCTACGCGAGCCTGCCCGCGACCAGGGGCGCGGCGGGCGCGCTGATCCGTTCGGGATCGGGAGACGTGCTGCTCGTGCGGCGCACGTACAAGCCCGACCAGCCCTGGGGGATCCCCGGCGGGGTCATCGAGGCCGAGGAATCCCCACTCGCCGCCTGTCGAAGGGAGATCGGTGAGGAGCTGGGCGTGACGGCCCGGGTGGGCGGCCTTCTGGTGGTGGACTGGGTGCCGCCTCGCCCGCCCCGCACAGCGGCCCTGCAGTGGCTGTTCCGGGTGGGCGTTCCGGGGACGGGTTCCCCGATGGGAGCTCCGGAGGTGAGTTTCCAGCTGCCGCCCGACGAGCTGTCCGGTTGGGAGTGGGTACCGCCCGAGAAGCTCCACGAGTACCTGCCCGAGCACATCGCACGACGAATGCTGGCCGCGGTCTCGGTGGATGACAGTGGTGGGGCTCCGGTCTACCTAGAAGACGGGCAGCCCGTCCTGCCACGGTGATGGTGGTGGGGTGGTGGGGGTTCCTTGTTGGTCTGGGGTGCCCTCCTTTCCCGCCGCCCGATTGTGGCCGTCTCCGCTGCGCGCCTCAAGGTCGTCGCCATCGAGCGCTTCGCGCGTCAACGGCGCTCCACCTTGACCCGCTCCGCTACGACGGCGGGTTGGCGGCT